>SLMF01000467.1 GCA_007133715.1 Planctomycetaceae bacterium | reverse complement strand
CATGCGACTCGGCTGCGAAATTCACGATCGCCGAGGGCCGGTAGGTCTCCAGTAACTCGGCGACCAGCGAAGCATCCCCGATATCGCCCTGCACAAAGACATAGTTCGGCGCGCCGGCGACCGTGTCCAGGGAATCCAGGTTGCCCGCATAGGTCAACCGATCCAGATTGATCACCCGGTCGCCCGCGGCCACACCCTGCCGCACAAAACAACTGCCGATAAACCCTGCACCGCCGGTGACCAGCATGGTTTCCATCGATTGTCCCGTTTTCCGGTTCATTGCCGAGGTACCCAGCCGCTGACCGCCAGCCGCGCCAGCGCCAGGACCGTGCGCGGATGCCAGCCCCCATAACGCAGCGCCAAGCGATACAGCCGAGAAGCCGGCGGGTAGTCTCCTTCGCGGCGATACCACCACGCGGTAGCCAGCAGCCGCGAACGCAACTCCCGCGGATCACCCTCTCGAGGATAACCCGCAGGATCCTGCAAATAACGCTGCTGCACCCGCCCCACCTCCCGGCACAGTTGACTGATCCGCCGGCTAAGATTGCCCTCATGCTCCCGCCGCAAGTACCCGATCCGCGGCAGGCAAACCGCCGGGCCGCGGGTGGCCAACCAGCATAACAGCTCATAATCCGAGGCGATTTGAAACGATTCGTCCACGCCGCCGCGAAGCTTCCAATCGGGGCGGCGGAATAGAAATCCCGGATAGCCCTGGACAAAACAGCCGTGTTTCAACAATAGATGCAGCATCCGCGGACCGGCGATCCGGATCGTTCCGTCATGGCGTTGTCCCGCCTTTTCCACGTCCTGCCGAACCGACCCGGTCACGTAATCCGTGCGGGGGCTGGTGACCAAGGCCGACCAGCTGAAAGCTACCGTGGCTGCCGCATCCGCTTCCAAGACGCCGGCCAGCGCTGCCAGAATCCCCGGCTGCAACAGATCGTCCTGGTCCAGCACCAAGACGTATCGCCCGCTGGCTTGCGACACGCCGGTATTGATCGGTCGGGCCGGCCCTCCCGAATTCCGCTCCAAACGGATGAAGCGAACCGCTACCGGAGCGTCCCGCACCACGTCAGCCGCTGCCTGGACCGTGTCATCCGTCGAGGCGTCATCGACCACGATCACCTCGCCCAACACCGGGCCCTGCAGAAAGGCCGACCGCAGGGTGGCGCCGAGAAAGTCTCGCCCGTTGTAGGTCGGAATGACCAGCGAAACACTGGCCTCACTCATGGCGGACCCTCGCCCGGCAACAGGGCCCGCCGCGTCGCTTCCAAATACGCCCGCCCCCAACGCTGACAGGGCTCCAAATGGTTTCCCTCCGCCCATTCATTCCAAGCATTGATGAAACACACGCGATGCTCAGGCGTTTGGTCGGGCAGACGGCGGATCACCGCGGCCAACCAGGATTCGTAGACGTCCGGCGTCGCGTCCTGCAGGATCGTGGCAAAGCGCGCTCGCCGCACCGAGTTGTCCCAGCGGGGAGTGACACACGGAAAACGCAGGTAGGACACGTCAGGTTTTTCCAGCATGCGCTGTACGACTTCACGATAGCAGTAGACGTGATCCCGCAAAAAAGCCGACTCGCCACAGCCCAATTTACGTCGCAGTCGCCGCCAGAACGTATGACCGACCGGATGCCCCAAACGCTCCCAATCCGGCTGGAACTCGACCGCGGCGTCGAACCCCCGCGACGCGGGAGGGAACTGTTCTTCCGCAAAACTCTGGACATTACAGAGAAACAATTCGCCCAATCCCAAACGATTCGCTTCTTCACGCCACAAGTCGGTTGTCCGTTCGGCATCCGCCAAGTGGGAAGCCCGATAGACCAGAAACAGCGGCTTGCCGTCCACACGGACGTAACGTTCGTCCGCAAAGGCCCGGGCCAGCCAGCGGAGATGCTCGCGATCATCGGCCGCCGAGTAGTCCTGAGCCATCAGCACGTGGTGCTGGGTGCCATCCCAGGCCCGCGTCCAGTTTTCGTTGGCCCAACAGAGACAGAAGGGAAAGTCGGGCTGCCCCGAGTCGAGCACCTCGTCAAACGGGCGCTGCAATAACCGCCGCCCGTGAAACCAGTAGTGGTAGTAGCAGAACGCACTGACACCATACCCGGCGGCCAACTCCGCTTGCTGCGCGCGGATCTCGGGCAGGCGGAGATCGTAGAACCCCAAGTCGGCCGGCAGATGCGGTTGCTCATGGCCCGGAAAACGCGGTTCGCCCCGAACCGCATTGGTCCACTCGGTGAACCCCTTTCCCCACCAGGCATCGTTTTCCGGGATCGGATGAAACTGGGGCAGGTAGAAGGCGATCAGCCGAATCGTCAGCTCGACCGCTGGACGGGTGTTTTGCGAGACATCGTCGCACGTTTGCATAAGCTACCCTCGCCCGCCCCTGGCGGGCTGACGAACCGGAGTGGAATCAACCTGTGTAGCGCGGTTCTCGATCGCCGAGTCCGGTTCCCCGCTGCGCACCGCTCTCGCGACGGCCTCCAAATACGCATGGCCGTAACGCTGATCCGGTTCCAGATGATTTCCTTCCGCCCACTCGTTCCAAGCATTGAGAAAGACCAATTGGCGGTCCGGCGGCTGCTGCCGGGCTGTGGCTGCGGCCGCCCGCACCGCCTCTTCCAGATTCTCCGGCCCCCCGCGGACATAGACCATCCCATTCCGCCCGCGGCGGGGCGTGTTGTCCCAGCCCACGTAGATACAGGGGATCGCATCCGCCGGCCGCGAGATCGCCGCCATGCGCCGCCTCGCTTCGCGGTCGTCGTAGATCTTGACTTCGGATGACAAGATGCCCAAACGAAGGTTCCGCAGGAAACGCCGTACCGAGCGACCGTCCGAAAATGCGTCCAACGCGTAGACGCTTAACTGGGGCTGGAAACCCAGCGTGGCGTCGAAGCCCTGGGCCCGGTAATCCGAGCCCGGACGATGCGCATCGACACCGACCAGATACGGTTCCGATTCCCCCGCCCGAACAGCCGCCTCGCGCAAAATCTCCGTGGTGGCCTCCGCAGCCGGCAAATGATCCGGCCGGTAAATCAAAAACAACGGCCGACCACCAACCCGCAAATAACGCCGGTCCGCGAATACCCGCACTAACCACGATGCATGACGACGATCATCCGACGGCGAGTAACTCTGCTTCAGCAAGAGATCCCACTCCTCGCCTAACCAGCGCCGTGACCAGCTCTCGTTCGCCCAGCACAGACAGAAACCCAACTCGGGACTCCCCGAAGCGAGCATCTGGTCCAACGGACGTCCCAGCAGCCGACGCCCCTCAAACCAGTAATGATAATAACAGAAGCCGGTAATCCCATACTGAACAGCCAATTCCGCCTGCAGCACCTGTGTTTCAGGGACGCGCAAGTCGTAAAAGCCCAAGTCCGCCGGAAGATGGGGCTGGTAATGACCCCGGAACAGCGGCCGGGCACGGGCGACATTCCGCCATTCCGTGAAGCCTTTTCCCCACCAGGCATCATTCTCCGCAATCGGGTGGTACTGCGGAAGGTAAAAGGCGATCAGACGCACCGGCTCGCCCTCCGTTGAGCGGCACTCGCGTGCCTGCTGGCTGAGAATCGTCGTTGGCATGGTCACGTATTATCCTCCCTGGAAAGGCCGGGACGGCATCCCTTTCGCATCCGTTTCGTGCGCTCCGGAGGCAGGCGCCCGCCCGCACAGCGGTCATCAGGCGTCTGTCGAGTACGAGCCGCGTGATCTCCTGTCGGCCGCTCTGAAACGCGGTTGGCAACGAAGGGGCTCATCGCGCCGGAACCCTGCCACGCGCCCCGGCACCCAGGCGGCCGAGCCAACGTGATACTCGCTGGCGCCAGGCACGCAGTCGCTGCCACACGGGCGGCTGGCCTCTGCGAAAAATATGGTCCTGCAACCGGACTCCCTGCAGTTCCGCGGCCTTCATCGTACCCCGCTCGACCACCGTGAAACCCTTCAGTACGGTCACCGAGGAAATCAGTTCCGCCGTCGTCCCCGTGGCCTCGATCAACTCCGCGACCAGATTCGTCAGCTGGGCCGCGTGATTCCACGCGTCGTTGGGCGGAGTGAAACGGGGCCAGTGACCCCAGGCCCAATCCTCGATGAAATACAGTCCGCCGGGACGCAACAGCGGAAAGAGGGTTTCGAAACTGGTTTTGGTGGGCTGATAAAAATGCGATGCGTCATCAATAACCAAATCCAGCGGCTCTGCAAATTCGTCGCCGACAATCCGCAACAGCGCACGGGTATCGCTTTGATCGATACCCCAGTAGGTCTTCAGGCGATCCTGCAGCCCGTTTCGCGCGATGTAGCGTTGAAAGTATTCGCTATCCTCCCGCCGCGTTAAATCGAAGCCGACATGCTTTTGCGGTGAAAACAGCTCGAACCAAAACACCGAACTGCCGCCATCGAACAACCCGAGTTCCACAACCTGCCGCGGGGCAAAATCATTGCGTAAGGCGAAAAACTTCGCGTATTGCCCGACCAGCGGTTTCGTCTTGTAAAAAGCAAAACACTCCCGGCCCAGTTCCCAGTCATCCCGCTTGCTCAGCTCGAGACGGAACACGAGTTCGCCCAGCAGGACGCGATCGTTTTTCCAAATCAGTTTGTCAAACACTGTCTGGCCCTCTCTCCGCCGGCCCGAACTCTTTTTCCTGCTGACGGACGCTTGTCGCCAATAAGTTCAAATATCGGATTTTCCCGTAAAGGCTTGCGTGACATGCCGCCAGAGTGAGGCCCGGCTTGTGCCGAAGAAGGGCCCGTGTCGTGCATTGGCACGCCGAAAGGCTTCCAGACGCCGCTGAAAATCGGGGCCCTGTGAACGGATCCGGTCGCTCAGCCGGCCTTGCACAAATTCATATAACTCGCCATCCAGTTCGTTCCGGGCTTCAATCAGCGTCCGCGTCCTCTGATCCAGGGCATCCACGCCGGGCCTGCCACGGTTCGTGTTCCGTCGCTCGTAATACGGCAAGCTCCATCCCAAGTGGTCGGCCATCAACAACAGCGATTCGTCAAACTGCTCCGCCAGACCTGCCACACCAAATAAAGCTTGTACATGCTGTTTGGCCGCTGCCAAATCACCATCCGTTACGCCGCGCGTGGGACATACCCCGGCCAGATAACGCACTTGCTCGTTGTCCCGCATCAAATGCAAACCGCGGTCCACACACTCGGCAAGACTCCGACCCGATGCTCGCAGCCGGGAATGCTCCGGATGCGACCGACTATTCCAGAGGTAGTAGTACTGCGAAACCACCCGCTCTCTGGGATCACGCAACATGGTGAGGTAGCAGCAGGGCTTGCTCAACAGGCGATGCATGCCAAAATGCAGGTGCCCCTGGATGCAGCGATAACGATCACGCTGCGTTTGCGGCAGAGCCGCAAATTCCTGGATCCGCTCCAATGCCTCGACGGTATACAACTCGCCGCTGCGATACTGCCGTTCCAGAACCGCGCGCAAACTGGTCCCCGCTGCCTTGGGAATATGCACGAAAACCACGACGTCTGCAGCGGCCCGCTTCATGCCGGGCGCTCCCGGGAATCGCTCGAACGCCCAGCACATTGCCCGCGGCGCCGCGGTTCCGACACGTCCGGGCGAATCACGCCATCCGCTGCGACGTCCAGCGGTTCCGCTGCCGCTTGTAACGCACGTTCCCACTGCGGTATGCCCATCGCGCCAGCGATCGCCCGCACGAACCAAGTCCGGGGACCCGCCTGCAGTACCTTCCGGTCGTATACCTCTTGCACGGACTGCCAGCGCAGCCCGAACCCCCACCGCCGGTTGATCCGTTCCAGTAACTCCTGATCACGTTCCACAAGATCGTAAATCGAAACCAGAAGCGACTCATCCGGGTGCCTGTGGCGATAGGCCAGCACCTGCTGCGTGTGGGCCCGCCAAACCCGAATTGCTTGCCAACGACCAATCTGGTAATCGCGTGACCGTGTTTGCCGCTTTCGCTTCCACAGCGAACGCGCCACGTCATGGCAGGGACGCCATAACAGCAGGACCTTCAAATCGGGAATCAACGCTTTCCAAGTTTCCAAAAACAACACGCTGCGCGGATCCTTCCAGCCCCAACAGGCGTACCGCGCGTCACGATGGGAGATCAGCTGCCGGGCCAGTGAAATCGAGGCCTCATCCAACCGGAAGGGCGTGCCTTCGGTCACCATCCAGCCCCGCGAGCCGGGAACCTGACGCAACAGGAAGCGGCGGTGGAGATCGACGAACTGGACGTCTTCGAAATGCCCATAGGGATTACCCGGCCCCGCTCCATACAAATCGCCATCGTCGATCGTTACCCCGCAACGCTGCAGCCAGGAAGCGGTCAGCGAGGTTCCCGAGCGATGCATTCCCGTGATGCAGAGTACAGAGGCCATGGAAGTCAAGTTGTCCAGGGGGCGGTGGCGAGGCCGGGATAACGTTCCCACCCCCTACCGTGCCGACGCGCGCCGAAAGACCAGCATTTGCTGGTTGCGTGGATGCTGCCAATCGCCCCAAAACTGAACGCTCAGCCCCGCGCGCCGGGCAAGATCCTCGAATACGTCCAACTCGTAATGATAGGGGTCGCGGTCCGGATACGTGGTAATGCCTCCCGGCGAATGCACCAGCGGGGAAATCCGGTGACGGCCGCCGGGGTCATGGAAGAACGTGGCGTAGAACCGGCCCTCCACACTCAAGACTTTGCCCATGTTCACCAGACAACGCAGGATGCTGTTCCAGGGCAGATGACTGAATACCGACTGGGCCAGGGCAATATCAAATCCCTCACCTAACCGCTGAAACTCGAACTGATCGTTGCAAAGTACGTGAAGTGTCCTGTCCGTGAGGCCATAGCGTGGCAGTTCGCATTCCCTGCCAGCCCGCAGCAAATCGGCACTGGCATCAATCCCGTAGTAGTTGCCGTCTTGCAGATAACGGATCAAATGAACCCCGCCCCGAAAGGAACCGCAGCCGACATCCAGCAGCCGGTGTTGAGGCTGCAATCCCTGCTGAAGAAGGAAATCCAGCTGCAGCTGGCCGATTTGATCCCACAGGCCGCCAACCGCTTCCCGGTGTCCCAGAGCCGCACCCTCGGCATCGAGAGGCTCACCGCCAACAGGGCCAACCGCAGCGCGGTTCCACCACCAACGTTGCATGGCGTCATAGATCAGCGGCGGCGTAACCGCCTGTACCGTTTCCTTGAATCGTAGCCCCATCGACCTTGTCCCTCGCTACACGAGGTTCGCCAGCAGTTCCATGTCCAACAGCTGCTCTAACAGCAGATTTTCCCCAAACACTTCGTCCACTCCCCCGTGCTCCACGACCGGCCTCTCCCGCGCATTCTCGTTCGCCCCCCCGGCTGCCTCGCTCGGCCACACCTCCCGAGGCTCCCGTGGCGGGGCCTGTTCCGCGAAAACAGGGGCCGGTGCGACGGAAAGCGGTAGCCCCGATCGCGGAACCGGTGCGGCAACCTGGAAAGTTGCGTTCCCCGGCGTCAGCCCCAAGGGCAGCAGCAAATCCCCCACACGCTCCACCCGCAACGCATCGGCAATCACATAGCCGTTCGCGGCATCCGACAACTGCACCCGAAGCTCCCCAGCCGTCACGGGATACAGTCCCCCGAACACCTGCCAGCCCGTTCCGTCCGCCGTGAAATCGGCAGGCGTTTTCCGCTGATTTACGGCCAGCGTCGACAACGCCAGCGCGCCGTCGAAAAGGGTG
>SLMF01000100.1 GCA_007133715.1 Planctomycetaceae bacterium | reverse complement strand
CCCCTGGCGGCGGTGGCCAAGCCTAACCCGGCAGCGGATCGAAGGCACGAACGCCGTATGCTACTGCCCGAGGAATGGGACTGGCTGCGGACCACCACGGCGGATGGCCCCGACCGGTTCAATATGACCGGCCCCGAGCGGATGCTGTTGTACGCGGTGGCGATTCAAACAGGTTTACGGTCTGGAGAACTCCGAAGCCTGACCCGCGGCCGGTTGTTCCTGGATGGCCCCCAGCCCTACGTGACCTGCAAGGCCCGGACGACCAAGAACTCGAAAGACTGCAAGCAGTACATCCTGGCGGATACGGCGGCCGAACTGGCCATGCACGCGGCAACGAAGGCACCCGCGGCCCCGTTATTCAAAATGCCTGACACCTCGAACGTATCCCGTATGTTTCGGGCGGACCTGCAGGCATCCCGACAGGCATGGCTACAGGCATCCCGCGGACCTGATGAGCGGCTACAGCGGGAGCAATCGGACTTCTTGACGCCGATGAACCACGATGGCGAGCGGTTGGACTTCCACGCCCTACGGCATACCTGCGGGGCATGGCTGGCCAAGGCGGGGGTACACCCCAAGATAGTGCAAACCGTTATGAGGCACTCCACGATAACCCTGACGATGGACACCTACGGCCATTTGTTCCCCGGACAAACCGCGGACGCGGTGGCGGCCCTGGCTGGCATGATGACCACGGCAACGGATACCCCCCCCGCGGCCCGGCTGGCGACGGGAACAGATGGACCCCGCGACCGATGACCCTCGATTCAATGCGGGGGCAGATGCGGGGGCAGATGCGGGGCAGATGCGGGGGCAGATGCGGGGCAGATGCGGGGGCAGATGCGGGGGCAGTTGAAAGTCAAAACGTGACAAAGCGGGGCGGGACGTGGCGAACGGGACCCAGGGGGCAGGAGCGGGACAGGGGAGCGTAAACCGTTGAAAACAAAGGGTTTAAGCGAGAAATGGCGGGACGTGGCAGGATAAGGCGGAAGTGCCCCCACATGGACTTGAACCATGAACCCTCTGATTAAGAGTCAGATGCTCTGCCAATTGAGCTATAGGGGCGATTTGCGGGCGCGGGAAACGGATGGGCGTCCGCGACTGAGCGGGGGGCAGTTTAGCAGAAAGCCGCTGTGTTGGAAATACCCCCATGTGGACGTTTTGCCGGTCGGCCCCTCCACGACGGTAACAAATGTCCATCGTGTCATCGAAGGATTCGGCTGCGGATCGGAACTCACCCCGCTTTTGGGCTTAGCCGACTTTGTTTCGAGCCACGCGGCGTTAGGCCGCATGGAGCCTATTGACCGTCGGCCTCCGGTTCCAGGCGGTAGCCGCGGAAAGGGGAGTACTCGTGGTGGTTTAGTCGTTATCGATCGGGGCGGGCCAATTGAGGGAAGCGGTCCGGGATTTGCGGAGGAAACGGTTGAACCAGGCCACGCGGTCGGGATGTTGGTCGGCCACGTTATTTCGTTCGCCGATGTCTTCGGCCAGGTGATACAGTTCCAGCGGTGCGTCATGGGCTCGCCGCACGGCCTTCCAGTCTCCTTGTCGGGCGGCCTGCTGGAACCCGCGTTCGTGGAACTCCCAGTACAGTGGCCGGGTCTGCAATTCGGGTTGCGGCTGGGCCAGCAGGCTGGTCAGGACACTCACGCCGTCGATGCCTTCGGGTGGATCGACTCCGGCCAATTCGGCGAACGTGGGCAGGACGTCGGCGAAGTACCAGATATCGTGACTGACCTCATCGGCCGGGATCGTACCGGGCCAGCGGGCGACCATCACGGTGCGTAGTCCGCCCTCGTACAGATCGCGTTTACGTCCGCGTAGCGGACCGGAGCTGTCGAACAGGCCGTCATAGCGGTGTGCCGCGCCGTTGTCGGAACAGAAGAAGACAATCGTCTGGTCGTCGATTTCCAAATCTTCCAGCAACTGGAAGATCCGTCCCATATCGCGATCGGTGCGGGTCAGCATCGAGGCATAGACTTGGGCTTGGCGGGGCCAATCGGCCTCGCGGGCGTAGGGTTCCAGTTCGGGAATCTGGAAACGGTCATGGGGCACGCAATAGGGGAGATAGAGGAAGAACGGGGCGTCCTCGGGGCCATGGCGGCGGATGAAGTCCAGTGCGAAATCGGTGAACAGATCGTGGGTGTAATGCGCTTCGTTGACGAAGTCCTGGCGGGTACCCGTATTGCCTTCCAGGACGAATTTCTCTTCGTTATGCCAGATGTACTCGGGGTAGTGGGAATGAGCGCGGCGTTGATTCAGATAGCCGAACCATTCGTCGAACCCCTGTCGATTGGGAATGCCGGTCGTATCAGGTTCGCCGAGTCCCCATTTTCCGGTGATTCCGGTGACGTAGCCGGCTTGTTTCAGCACCTCGGCGACGGTGACATCTTCTTCGGTCAAGGGGACTCGCATTCCGCCCCCGCCACCGGAGCAGGGGACGCCTCCTCCTCCGGGTCGGCCGGTGTTGCCGCGGATCCAGGTGTGTCCTGTATGTTGTCCGGTCATCAGCACGCTCCGGGCGGGGGCGCAGACGGTGGACCCGGAATAGGCATTGGTATAGCGGATCCCGTCGCGTGCCATTTGATCGACGTAGGGCATTTGGATCAATTCCTGGCCATAGACGCCCAGATCGCCGTAGCCCATATCGTCGACCATGACGAAGATGATATTCGGCCGGGCGGCGCGTGCCGAGGTCGTATCCGCGTCGGCCGGAGCGGGCCACATGGCCCCGCTGGCCAGCATCCCGCCGATCAACAGGACGGTCCAGAAACGAAGGCCAGGAGTCTGGTCCCGGGTTGCCGCCTGATTCTTCATCGTTCATCTCCCAAGCTGCATTTCGTAATTCGGTCGGATATTCGGAAGGGCGTGACGGCCCCTTCTGGGACGAACGTAAACGATCGGCGAGGTGCGGGCAACCCGTGGTGGTTCCTGGACGGTGCGGTAAAGAAACCGCATCGGGTTGGGGAGAACCCAGGCTGCCGCTTCACACAATCGCGGGGCTCCCCGCCTCTTTTTTTTGGGGCAGCGGCGGTGGGGTGGTTTCTGGATTCAGGGGCGGAGCAGCCACCGCTGGCGGAACTGTTCGGCTTGTAAGCGGTTGGGGAACTCGCGGAGGCCGGACTGCGCCGTGGCGCGTTGCTCGCTGGTCAAGGTTTCCAGGCGGTCGCGTCGCCAGCGATCTGCTTGGTCGGGGTCGTGGAAGACTTGGGCCGTACGTGCGGGGGATCCGGGCAGGGCGACAAAGGCGACGACGTGGGGCCAGTCGGCGAAGGGGTCTTGGTAGGGCAGCTGGCGGAGATGGCGCATCAAGCGTCGTTCCAGGTCGGCCAGATCGGTACCGAAGTGGCTTTTGAAATCCCTCAGGTTGCGGGTAATGACGCCGGGCGGCACGGCTTTCCCACCGCCTTCCAGGGGGCCGAGTTGACGGAGCTGTTGCAAGTACGCGTGCAGATCGTCGCGGCGAGATTGGGCCAAGTAATGGGTCAGGGCCCACGCCATGGCATAGCCGGTGGACGTCAGTCGGGCGGCGCCGACGGTTTGGGCCAGCGCTTGGCCGTCGATCGCGTTGCCCGTTTGCACTTTGATCAACTGCTCCAATTCGAACATGCGCAGATCGTTGACTTCTCCTGCTCCTTTCCAGCGGGTGCGGTGATCGGTGCTGGTGGGGGCAAAGAACTCGGCCAAGCCTTCGTTCAACCATTCGGGCCAGACGCTCAGACGTTGCTGGAGCCCGATGTTGTGCAGGATTTGGTGAGCCCCTTCGTGCGCGATGGTCGCGATCGCCTGCCGGAGAGCCAGTTCGGGGTGTTCCGGCCACCAGGGTGATTCTTGGCACAGCAGGATTTGATTGCTGAGCACGTCGTAGTAGGCCAGGACGTCGTCGGGCAGCGGCTGCTGGGCCTGAAACTGTTCGCGGCTGGGAAAGAGGATCACGACCAAGGGCAGTTCGGGGGGGTGTACATCCAGTTTTCGCGTGGTGGTATACGCCAGGATCCCGCGGAGCATGGATTCGAGGAGTCGGCGGGTTGCGTCGACGAACAGGCTGTTTTCCTGATAGAGGAAGACATAGTGCCGGGTCACTTGCGACTGCCAGCCTGGGAAAGCGTGGTGTTGGAGGAGATCGCGCACCTTTTCGGGCGGGTAGGGAACGAACGGCTGGTCGGTCGGTTGGCACTGTTCGGGGCTGCGGACGACCAATTGGCCGTCGGGCAGGAGCACGATTGGCTGCTCACCAACTTGGACATGCACGCGGGCCACCACTTCCTGGCCCTGTTGGTTCACGGTGCGGACATCGGGGAGGTTCGTGGTGTCGAGTGGCCCGGGTTCCAGTTCCAGTCCGAACCAGGCGGGTGAAACGGGTTCGGGCGGTGCGGGTTCTGCCGCCTGCGGCCCGTTCAGGCACAGTGCGAGCAGAGCCCCCTGGAGGAGGCGTCCGACGAGTTTCGAGCCCGCTGGTTTCGGCAAAGCTATTCCTCTCGGGCGGGTGGAGGAGGTTTCAAATCGTACCGCCGGATTTTGCGGTCCAGGGTCGAACGTTCAATGCCCAGGATGGCAGCCGAGCGGCTCTTGTTCCAGTTTTCCGCGTCCAGGGTTGTTTGAATGTGCCATTTTTCCACTTCGTCCAGAGTGCGATGTGTCGGGGGCGGATGCGGGCGGACGATTTCACCCGACTCGTGGGCTATGGGCAAGCTGGAGAGCACCAGATCATCGGCTTCGATCCATTCGGTTCGAGTCAGCACCACCGCCCGTTCGATGGCATTTTTCAGTTCTCGCACATTTCCGGGCCAGCGATACGCTTGCATTTTCTGCAGGGCTTCGGCCGTCAAACCGCGAATCCGCTTGCCGGTCTCTTCTTTATAGCGGCGGAGGAAGTGGGCCGCCAGTTCGGCGACATCCTCGGGGCGTTTGCGCAGCGGCGGCACGAGGATCTCGACCACGTGCAGGCGGAAGTAGAGATCCCGGCGGAACTGGCCCTCGGCGACCCTTTTTTCCAGATCGCGGTTGGTCGCGGCGATCACCCGCACATCGACACGGATCGAGCGATTCCCGCCGACGCGTTCGAAGGCGTGTCCTTCCAGCACGCGGAGGAACTTGGCTTGGATCGAGGGACTCATTTCGCCGATTTCGTCCAGCATCAAGGTACCGCGATCTGCCGCTTCGAACTTGCCGATTTTTCGATCGGTGGCCCCGGTGAACGCCCCTCGTTCGTGCCCGAACAGTTCGCTTTCCAGCAGGGATTCGGACAATGCGGCGCAATTCAGGCAAACGAACGGCCCGTTGGAGCGGGGGCTGGCGAAATGGATTGCCCGGGCGACCAATTCCTTGCCCACGCCGCTCTCGCCCCGCACCAGGACGGTGGCGCGGCTGGGAGCGGCCTGGTAAATCGCCTGTTGCAGCTGAGTCATCCGCTCGCTGCTGCCGATGATCTCGCTCTCCGCCCCCAGCCGCTGCCTCAGCTGCAGGATCTCGTTCTGTGTCAGGGACAGGTTCTCCACCAATTCCTGCTGCCGGCTCAGGTTTTTCAGAGCCAAGGCCACGTTGTCGGCGACGGCCAGGGTGAACTCGAGATCCTCGGGGTCCAGCATCGATCCGGAAGCTGTGGAATACAGGTGCACCAGGCCGACCACGGCTTTCTCTTGGCGGATCGGCGCGCAGATCACGCTGGTCGTCTCGATTTCGCCTTTGCTATTGCGAGAGCCCAATTGGCTATCTTCCGCCACGTTGCGGGCCAACACGGCTTCGCCTTCCCGGATCACGGTTGCGGCGAGGAAACGCGAAACCGCGTGGTAGCGGGAGGAGGACTGGGAGCGGGAAGCCAACAGCGAGAAATCGGCGACCGTCGCCGACTTGGTCTCGAGCGGCGATTTCAGCAGGATCGCCCCCGCATCGGCGCGCGTGCCTTCGAAGAGCCCCTCCAAAGCCACCTTCGCGACCCCCGCTTCTTCGGTCTGATGAGCCAAGCGGAAGGCGAGGCGGCACAGCCGGGCCGCCGACTTGCCCAAGCGGGGGGTGCTGACCAAATCGGTTTCCGGCCCCAAAAACTTGGTTTCCCCTCGGCGATGCGTGATCCGCGTCGCCTCCGGAGCCTCGCGCAACGCGAGCTCCCCGGTGTCGACCAGCAGGTGCCCGGAAGCCGTCGGATCCGGCACCTCGTCCCCCGACAAGCGGCTGCCTGAGTCGTCGAAAGCTTTGGCCAAGTCATGCACGAACGCCATTTGGCAATTGGCGATCCGGATCGAGTCGCCCGGTTCCAGGACACAATCGCCCTGGATCGGTTCGCCCCCCACTATCGTGCCATTGCGACTCTCCAAATCGCGAAGGACCCAGCGCCCCTGACTGAGAAACAGCTCGGCATGATAACGGCTGCAACGGTCATCCTTGATGACGATCTGATTGGTTCCGGCTCGGCCGATGGTAACGGTTCTTCCGGGTGTCAACCGAAACACATCGGACCATTTGTGGCCTTCGCGAATCACCAAGTACGCTAGCATGGAACATTTCCGTGTTGACTACCTCGGATATCAGCGACCACCGACCCGGGGTGCGCCCCGTGTTCCCTTGTGTTGTACACTTTTGGGCGTGCGTGGGCAGGTGGTCGGGCTGTCGGTTAAGCAAATCATGGTGACCGTTGTAAGATATCCGTTCACTGATTATCCTTAAAGTTACCTCAAAAAGGATTTCGGATCGACGATTCGGCTTGTCGAAAACGTTAAGATCTCCGATGCTTGGCCAGCCTTTCGTGAGACGAATCCAATGGGGAGGGGCCGTTCCCCCCTTGGGGCCCGGCGATCTGCGGGCACAAACGAGCAGAACCTTTGAGTTTCGAGGAGCAATTGACTATGTTGTCCAGTAAACTTTCCCGTCGCCTCGCGACTCTCTGCCTGATGGTGGCCCTTGGGGGCTTGTGCGGGGGGTTTGTGAGTAGCAGTCGTGCCGGCGTCCTTCGCGATCGGCGGGCTGTGGGTGGCGTCTCGGTGGATGCCAACGGGGTGGTTCGCCAAGTGACCCCGGCGGAACAAGCTCAGGCCCTGTTGCGGTTGCGTCAGGTGGTAGGCGAAGCGGCTCCGGAGCTGGCTGCCCGTCACGATTTGCGCAAGGTCTCGTTGCGAGGTCTGGAAGCTGCTTTGGTGGAAGCACGGCAAGACCTTGGGCGTCCGATCCCGGCCGATATCGAGTTTTTGGCCGGATTGCAACGAATTCAGTACGTGTTCGTGTACCCCGAGCAGAACGACATTGTCTTGGTGGGTCCGGGCGAGGGTTGGCGAGTCGACGATCAAGGCAACGTGGTGGGTGTCACGACCGGACGCCCTGTCTTGCAGCTGGAAGACCTGCTGGTGGCGATGCGGACGGTCGAGGCGGCTCGGCTGGAGGGCATCAGCGTATCGATTGACCCCACGGAAGAGGGCCGCCGCAATTTCCGGCGATTCATGGAGACGCAGCAGGTCATGAATCCGGGCGTCTTGCGTGGAATCGAGCAAGCGATGGGGCCGCAGCAGGTCACATTTACGGGGGTGCCGATCAACTCGCACTTTGCCCAGGTCTTGGTGGCCGCCGACTATCGCATGAAGCGGTTGGCGATGAATCTGGAGCCCGCACCGATCGAGGGTTTGCCGGGTTTTTTGGACCTGCTGCAAGCCAAACGGCGACTGCCGGGTAATGCGATGCCCCGTTGGTGGCTGACAGCGAACT
>SLMF01000547.1 GCA_007133715.1 Planctomycetaceae bacterium | reverse complement strand
TCCCGGGCCAGGGCGGCGAACCACAGTCGCGGGTCCTGGCCCAACATCCGCAACTCGGACCAGATATACGTCAGATGCACCGCACTGGCTTCGTCGATGCTGAAGGTCAACTGCGGGACCAGACGCTGGTGTTTGCCCAGGGTGCGGGCGAAGATCCGCACCGCCTTCTCACACTGGCGGCGAAAACGCTCCTTTTCCGCTTCGAACATCCCGCTGGGAAAGGTCATCGTCAGGCTGTGGATCTCGCGTGTGCGAGCCGGATCGTCCGTCCGGCTGCGGTACCCCAAGGAATTCACATGGGCATACGCCTGGCACAGCAGTTCATAGATCGCCAGGGTCATCAAACAGCGGGGGGCATACACCGGCTTGGTGGGCGTCATCGGCGCGAAATCGGTCTCTGGTGGATCGTCTTTTTCCAGCAGGAAATCGCGGTCGTCTTCGTGCAGGAACTTCAGCAGCGGACCGTGCAGTTTGGCCGCGAACTCGCCGCTGGCCTCGCGATCGTGCGGATCGGCCATATACCAGAAGGCGCCTTCCAACCAGCTGGCGTCATCGGCCCACAAATAGCGTTTAGGCGAGCTGACACCGGTCCGGAAATCACCTTTGGCGTGCATGATCTGGCAGATCTCGTCCACCTCGCGTCCCAGCCGGACCATCGACCAATCGTCGAACAGCGAGGGTCGCACGTAAGTCTCCCGCTCGCGTTTGACCTGGCGTTTACCGAACAGGCCTTTTTTGGTTTCGCGATAGAACTCTTTCTTGGCCATTTCGGGCGGTTCGCAGAAGGGCGTATTCGCCCAGCGGGTTTTCGAGGAGAACCAGCGGCCGGCTGCCCGGCTGATCTGCTCGCCCTCGTCATTAAAGAAGTCCAAGCTGTAGCGGTTGACCAATTCGAAGGGCATCATTTCGGCCGTTTGCGCCACCTCGCCCGCCATCTCGACCAGCAGGGCCCCGGTGCGGCTGTTGCCGAAATCGACGACCATATGCACCGGTTTCGCCTCGCCCGCCGTGGCGGTGGCCGCCCGCAGGCACAATTCCATGTTTGGCAAGCCGGCCAGCGGCTGGCCCGTGCGGTCCAGCAAGTTGGTCAGCTGGACATGGAAATCCCCGGCCAGGGAGGACGCATCACTGAAGTAGCCAATTTCCGGGTCGCCCAAGCTGGTGTCGACCGCCAAGAACAGCTTGCTCACATGCGACTGGATGAGCTGCCATTGGATATAGGGATAGTGTTCGATCTCGACATCTTCGTCATCGCCCTGTTCGTCCTCGGCGGAACCTTTGCAGCGGCACTGCTGCCAGCCGTAACCGATTTGGGCCGTGGTATATCGGCGTCCCGAGGCGAGCGGAACACAGACGATTTGAACTCCGGAATTGGCAAACAGGACGTGCATGGAGGTCTTTCGCTACTGGCAAGGATGTTCGAGCGGCCTTTTTTCAAGCGGTAGCCTGGGAATAGTTCTGGATCAATTCGTTCAACTCCGTATTGCCCGGCGGGACGCGGACTTCGGAGCCGGCGCCGCTGGCCAGGAACTCCGGGAGGCGGCTGTTCCAGCGGGTCAAGAACGAGGCCATCAAGCCGTAGTCTTCCGGGTCCGCCGGATCGACCGTGGCGATGGGTTCGTCACGGGGGCCGGGGTTGAGGAAATAGTCGTTCATCATGATGCCCACATACTTGCGTCGTGCCCGCCGTTTGGCCGATTCATCCCGCAACTTGAGATTGACGACCTTCAGCAGCTGGTGATTGATTTCCTGAAAATTATCTTTGGCACAGAGCGCGTCGCGGAGAAAGCGGGTGAACTGGCCGAAATCCTCGGAGCCCAGCCAAGGCCCGCCCTGGGGATTCGAACGCGTGTGCTGTTCCCAACGTTCCATCGTGGTGGTGGTCGCCCACTCGTGCAGATACTCCTGCAACCGTTTGGGAAACCGGCGTTCCAAGGGCTCGGGACGCCCGACTCCCGAGCGAGCCGGGATGTCAGCGAAATCGGACAACACAAACTGATCGCCGTCTTCCAAACCCAGCGTCTGCTCCAATACCTGCACGCGGTCGTAAATCGCCTGGGGATTTGACATCAGCCATTTCAGTATGCGTTCGGCACAGGCTTTGCGCTGCTCGCGGTCGATGTTCGTGTCCGCGTTCACGGCCCAGCCCTTGGCCAGCTGCAGCAAGCGGTTGCGGACCTCTTTGATCTGCGTTTCCAGCTGCTCCTGTTTCTTATGCGCGGTGGTGACCTCGCGCCAGGCGTGGCTGATCAGCGACAGCCCGCCATCGCCATCGGTCATGGCCGCTTGCCATTTCTTCTCGGGATCGGCGATGTAGGTCTGGACCATCGACGCATCCAGGAACGCATCGCGAGCACGTTCCCATTTGTCGATACCGGCCTTCTCCTGCTGCTCGCGGTCCGCATCCCAGGTTCCCGGGTAGCGGAGCGGGTAGACGTTGGTGAACGGTCGCCCCTCGCCGCCGAAATCGGTCATCACTTCGCCCAAGGCGTCGACCAACTGAGCCAGCCGCGTGTTGTACAGCATGGCGTCGGCGTATTCGTCGCGATTGCGAAACTCCTCGTCGATGCCCGTAATCCCCAAGAACAGCGAGGGCAGGGCCTCCCGGACTTTCAGGGGCCAGACATTCTCGCCATACCTCGCCCGACCCCACTTGTCGATGTGGTATTTCATCTGCGAGGTGACTTCCAGATTCCCGCCGCGAGCCAACAGCAACAGGGTCTGGATCAGCATTTCCTCCGTGTACCGCTCGAACAGATAAGCGACCTTGCCCCGCTTGACGATCTCCATCTGCTCTTCGATCGTCTCGGCCGTCTGGCGTTTGCCCTGTTCCGCGCCCTGGCGCCCGGCCCGCATCCCGGGGATGTCCAGGATATCGATGGATTCGATGGCCTTCCGCCATTCTTCGTTCAGCCGGTGGGGCAGGACGGGCATGACCATTTCCAGCATCGCGGCCTGGATCGTCTCCAGTTGCTCGTTGCCGCCCCCCCCGCCTTCGTTGAATTCCAGCACATGCCAGCCGTTCCGCTCGACCAGCCGGATGTCCGACCAATCGACCCGTTTGAAGCAGCGTGAATTCCGTCGTTCGTGCAGTTTGGCCCGCTGGCTGTCCAGCAGGAACCGGACCCCTGCCCAATGCGTCAGGATCGCCGGATCGTGTTCGTCCGTATGGATGCCAGACAAGAAGTTATTGATCCGGATAAACATGCCTGTCAGCGAGGCCCAGTTATCCCAGAACAGATTGGCCGCGACCGCCACGTAGCCGTCTTCGGTGAGCGGATAGCGGGTCAACAGCCCGTTGAGCACCGATTCTTTGGACTGGAACCCGCGGCGATCACAAACCCGCATGTAGGCATAGGCGTCCAGCAAGTCCAGCCGCCAGCGGCGATCGACCTCGGTGCTCGAATAACGGCCCGCCATTTCGTCGAACAGGCTTTCCAGTTGGTCCTGCGTCCAGTTCCGCTCGGGGGTGGCGCACTCGACTTGGAAGCCGCGCGCCATCACCCGCAGCCATTGGGCCCGGGTCAGGGCTCGCACCATGACGGGATAATCGGGCGAGATATTGGCGGCGATCCGGTCCTTGGTCGTAAACCGCGTGACCAGCGCCGTGGCCTCGTTGGAACCGCTTTGCGGATTCAAGTCGGTATCGAAGGACAGATGCTGGAAGTAGGCAGGTGGCCCATTCTGTTCGTCCCGCCCCAACGGGCTGTAGTCGTCGCTGCTGGCCTGCAACACCCGCCCCATAAACAGGCTCTTGCCCACCTGGGAGGGACCATACACGGCAGCCGACACGGGCACCTTGGCCGAACTGTACAAATTCGAAGCCAGACGCCGCAGACGCGTCAGCTCGAATTCGTCGCTGGCCGGCACCGGCAGCAGCTCCGTCTGGACGCGTTGTTCGTTGAATTCGGCCACCCAATTCGCCAAATCGGTGGCCAAATTTTCAGTGTCTTCAGCCAGCCGAATAATGCGGCGGTCACGATCGTCAGGAAAACCCACGTTAACCAAGCTCCACACAAACTATTGAACCGTCAAAGAGCCCGCCGCAAGCGGCCGCTTCCCCGTGTCCCCAAATTCTCCTCGGTTCTCCTCGGGTAACAACCCCGCGCGTCGCCCACCTACCCCAAAAAAATTGAAACAGGCCCGATTATCCGTTCCTTGAACCCGATGAGACATTCCTTCAAGCGAAAAGCCAACCGACCATCCGAGTTATTTCCGAGCTACCGGTCCCGCTGATTGAAGTCGCGTAAGGCGTCCAGGAACCGGGAGCCGCTGCCTCGGCTGTCGTCGCGTGGTGAGCGAGCCGTGGGCGGCGTTTGGGAACCGGTGGTCCGAGCCGGTCCGGCGTAGCCGGCCTCCGTCTGCCCCGCCGGGGTGGGATCGCCTTGTCGAGTCACCGCATCCGCCGGAACCGCCGCGTCATCGGGCGAGTAGGCCGCAGCGGGGGGTGTTTCTGCCGGTTTTGCGGGTTCGGCCGGTTCCGCGGGCGCCTGCTGGCCCGGTTCCGCGGGCGCTTCGGCAGGCCGCGGTGCCGGGTCGGCCGGGTCCGTCGGATCGCTCCCGTCCGGAGGGGGTGTAGCCGCCGGGGCTGCTGGCGGCGGTGAACCGGGGCCCGAGCCCCCCTCGGGAGCTGGCTGCCCAACCGGTTCGTACGGATTGCCTTCCGCCGAGACCAAGTTCCGGTCGCCCAACTCCACAGCCGAACTGTCTCCCGAAGCCGGACGGCGAATGGTGCGCGTCGTCGTCTTTTTCCGCACCCGCTGACCTTCCACTTCCACGTCGTCCCGCACCGTCGGGGCTTCCACGTCACGTCGTACCGTCGGACCGACTCGCCCCTCGCGATACACGGCCTCCGTACGTTCCGGAGCCAGTGTGAAAGGCACCTGGAAACGCCGGACACGATCGTCAATCCGACGCTCGACATACAACTCGTAGTCGTCGCCCGGCTGCCGCGCCAAGCCGGGTACGGCGATCAACGGGGTGGCGTCCCCCGGGTAGGCCGCCCATTCGCTCAACGGCTGGCCCTCCGCATCGGTCAGCCGGTATTCGCCCGCCAGCCGTAAATACAAACGCAACTCGGCATCGAACGAATCCTCCGTCACGTTGCTGGACAGCACGTCCAGCAGGCGGAAATCGCGGACCACGCCCAACCGGCCGCCGATAATGTGCGTGCCCAACACGCCGTCCACTCCCCGGTAACGTACCACGTCGCCCTCACCAAACCGGCGACGTCGAAAGAAAGCGGCTAACTCGTCCGGACTCATCCCGTCCAAGCGGACGCCATTCAACTCGACAAGCTGCGAGCCCCGAGGAATCAAACCCAGCGGCGAAAACGGATCGACATCCGCACTCAACATCAAACCCCGCTCTGCATCGTAACGCAGCACCCGGTCACCAATGTCGCCCCCCACGTCGATGTAACGGCCGCGAGCCGGTACCGGCGGGTGCGCGCCAAACGCTTCCTCGAAATCCAACAGGGCCAGCAGATCGCCCCCCCGAACTTCGACCGTCGCACTGGCAGTCAACGGCGTGCGACCCAAGGCCACTCGCAAAGGCTGCGGTACATCCGTCGCCTCCAAGCCCCGGATCCGTAACCGCTCTTTGTCCAAATCCACATTCTCGAAACGCGGTTGCCGCTCCCATACCAGCATGTCGGGCGCCAATTTGATCGCCCGGCCGTCTTGGGTCGTGCCGGTCAAGTTCAAATTGCGTGCTTCCCCCATCCGTAAGGTGTAGATCGGCGGCTGAAACTCCAACTCGTCGATCAACCCGCTGGTCACCACCACCTGGACCAACTGGGAGCGATCCCCCTGGAACACCCGAACTTCCGCCTCGCCAGCACGCCGGGCGGCTAACCAGACTTCATACCCGACGTTCTCGTCCTCCGTGCGAAAGACCTGGACCACCTCCGGGTTCGACGATTCGGCTTGGATCGGCAGATCGCTGCCCGTGGTCACGTTCAGCGGCACCAGTTCATAAACCACCGCGTTCTCGACCCGCCGCGGCGTGACGTCAAATACGTCCTCGCTGACCGCCCGACCCGCAACCTGAAAATCCAGCGTGCTCTCCAAATCACCGTAGCGCACCTGAAGCTTGCCCGCTCCCTCCTGCCGACCGACCAGAAAGTCGCCGTCCACACGAGCCACCTGCGCCGGGCCGACCTGTAGCCGCAGCAACGACGAACCCAGCAGATCGTGCCGCTCCCCGTCCCGGTCGATCCCCAACACGTTCAGCCGGCTGTTCTGCCCGACCGCAAACTGCGAAGGTCGCAGTTCCACAGCCAGTGACGCGAAATCGGCCAAGACCACTTGGACATCTCGACTGGCCTGGACCACGGTCTGATCGTCCCGCGGGGCGGGGAACTGAGCCACCACCCGCGTCTCGCCGCTGCTGTCACCCTGGATCCGACCCCGCTCCTGATCCGATACCGTCAGCAACCGCCGCTCGCCCTCCTCCCACCAATCGACCGAGCGGGTCAGGTCGACCGTCCTGCCCTCGCCATAATGCCCGATCGCTCGCAACCGCCGGGTGGCTCCCACGGCCAATCGCACCATGGCGTCCGGCTCGATGGCGAGCGAATCCGGCACTTCCGGGGGTCCTACGTCCACTCGGGCGTCGATGATCCGATTGCCTACTCGGAAGGAGACAAAGGTACTGCCGGTGCTCTTGGTTTGAGCGACCCCGCCCCGATCGAATTGGACCACCCGCGGATCGTTCGACTGGGCCAAGGCGCGGGGGGTGACATCGTCTCGGAAAAAGAACCACCGCCGATCCTCGACCCGGTATTCGATCTGGCTGCCCAAGGGCCCCGACCATTCGACCGGGTTGATTTCCAGTCGCGGCCGCGAGGCGTACACCAAGGCGGCTACCAGCAGAATCAAGGCCAGGACCAGCCAGGGCGAGGTCAGCAGGTCCAGCGGTCCCCGCCGCTTTCGCTTCCGCACCCGTCCGCCCTGCAAGGGTGGGCGGACCCCCAGGTACTCTCCCGCCGGGGTGTGCCAGATCTTGGCCCGCAAGGGCTCCAAGTCGGCGCGCTGATAGCCGCAGCACCACACCAAACGCCACGGCTCGTTGCTCGCGCGACAGCGGAAGAAGAACGAGTCGAAATCGCTGTTCTCCAAATCCTTCGTCTGCTCCGCCAAGCTCTTTTTCAAGACCCGCAGGACCATCTGCTCGGTCGACGACTGGGGCTTGATCTTCTGCACCTTGGCCCGAATCGCTTCCAAGTCCTTGGCAAACAGCTTCTCTTTGGTCAAATCCGCCTGCGTGGCCGGGTAGCCCTCCGCGTCCTCCAGCCGGCCTCGCTCTTCATCCACCAAATAAAATGCGACCGTGTTCGGATCCCGCCACTCTGGTTCCGCCACATAATCGCCCAGCCATTTCCGCAAGATCTGGAAATTGACCCCCTGCCGATCCAGCAGCGGTAAGCCGGGTTCGAGGGCCGTGTGGCGATAATCGCGGGCGTCCTCGGAAAGGTCGACAGAAAACAGTGGTTTGGCCATGTTGATCCCCGTGCCCCCCGCCATGGGATGGCAATTGATCCCTTCAGTCTAGGAAATTGGCTTGCTGAGCTGATGGCTCGACAACCGTGCACACTTCCCCACGAGAAGTCTAAGCATCCCGCCAGCGAACTTCAAGCAACCGGACGGCTGGCCGGAACACCCGCGTCAGGGTCCGGATGAAGCACTTTGGCAACTCGCAGGGAATAATCTATCCACAGCGTTGTGG
>SLMF01000254.1 GCA_007133715.1 Planctomycetaceae bacterium | reverse complement strand
GCGCCCCCTTGGAGAGTGGAATTAGTCTCCATCAATTGGCGGCGGCTCAAGCCGTCGCGGTGTTCGACCAGCTCACGCGGCGGAACCGATTGCCCGCTCGCCAATTTTCCGTCACCGCGCTGGGCCCCAATCATCCTCGCGAATCGAACGCCAGCCCCGCGGGCCAGGCGCGGAATCGACGTGTGGAATTGGTGATCCAACCGGAAACCTATGAAAACTGAAGACCCGCTTGGCGAACGAGGTTTTTTCAACAACGTGTCAGATCATCCGCGGTCCTGCCCCCGTTCCCTCCCGCCTTCGGATTGTTCCCCGAATCGTTTGGCTTCTGGCAGCCACCTCCGGGTGGTCGCGGTGGGTTCGGACGAGCGTACGTATTGGGTGCATGTCCCGCCGACCGCGTGCCCGGATCAGGGCTGGCCGGTGGTAGTCATGTTTCATGGGGGCGGCGGGACGGCTCGGCTGGCCATGAACGACACGGGCTGGCCCGGCTTGGCCGATCGCCACGGATTCCTGGCCGTTTTTCCCGAGGCCCGCCGTCCGGACCCCAGCCGCCCCCCGGGGTTCCTCCGCAATCCGCAGACTTGGAACGACGGTTCCCCTCGCCCTGCGCTGCATGCCGACCGCCGTCCCAGCGACGATGTGACTTTTTTCGAGAAATTCATGGCCGATCTGCAGGCCGATTACCCCGTCGATGCCCACCGGATCTACTTGACAGGGTTTTCCAACGGGGCCTCGCTGACCTTTCGGCTGGCTCGGCAACGGGACGCTTCGATTGCCGCCATCGCGCCGGTGGCTGGCACCGATTGGCTACAAGCACCGCCGCCCGGCCCGGCCGTTTCGGTCCTGTATCTCACCGGGACCGCCGATCCGGTGAACCCGCTCGAAGGCGGGCCGATCTACCTGGGTACCCGTTTTTTCGGCGACAAACCGCCCCTGGAGGAGATGCTGGCCCCCTGGAAACAGCGGCACGTCGAAGCGGGTCCGCCCCGCCTGGTGTGCCAACAAGACGGTTGCTCAGGACTGCGATACGGCCGGCCCGGTACCGGGACCGTGCTGATGGTCTATACGCTCGAAGGCCATGGGCATCACTGGCCCGGCGGCGGCACGGTCCTGTCGGAACGTTTCGCGGGCAAGAACACGTCCCGCTTGAACGCGACCCAATTGATCTGGGATTTCTTCCAACCGCGACGCGTGTGGCACCCCCCGACCGCCCCGACCCGGTGAGCGAAACAGCGGGGGGCCTGCGCTGATAACGCCGCCCGATCGGCAACCGCAGGTGGTGGGCTTGACGACGGCCGGTGGCCAGGGCGACACTGGGGGCTGTGAGCGAAAGACCCCCAGTTTGGAGAAGGTATGGGCAAACAGTACATTTTCACCATCGCTCGGCTGACCAAGAAATTCGGCCAGCGCGAGGTGCTAAAAGACATTTGGTTGGCGTTTTATCCGGGAGCGAAAATCGGTGTCCTGGGTCGCAATGGATCGGGTAAGAGCACCCTGCTGCGGATCATGGCAGGGATCGATCAGGAGTTCGACGGCCACGCCGAGTTGACGGACGGATTTCGCTGCGGCTACCTGCCGCAGGAACCGCAACTGGACACGCAACGCGATGTCGGCGGCAATGTCGAGCAGGCGGTGGTACCGCGGCGAAAGCTGCTGGAACGCTACCAGGAGATAACCCTAAAACTGGGGGAGCCGATCGACGACCAGCAGATGCAGAAGCTGTGTGACGAGCTGGCGCGGTTGCAGGACAAGATCGAAGCGACGCACAGTTGGGAACTGGACCGGGAAATCGAGATCGCGTTCGACGTGATGAATTTACCGCCGCGGGAGGCGCGGGTCGACACGCTGTCGGGGGGCGAAAGGCGGCGCGTGGCCTTGTGCATCCTGCTGCTGCAGCAACCGGACCTGCTGTTGTTGGATGAACCGACGAACCACTTGGACGCGGATTGCGTGGCTTGGCTCGAGCGTCATCTGGCGGAATACCCGGGGACGGTGGTCGCGGTGACCCACGACCGGTATTTCTTAGACAACGTGGCCGGTTGGATCTTGGAATTGGACCGAGGTCAGGGGATCCCTTGGGAGGGCAACTACAGTTCTTGGCTGGAGCAGAAGCAGGCGCGTCTGGCTCTGGAGGAGCGGAGTGGTTTAGCGCGGCAGAAGTCGTTGCAGCGGGAACTGGAATGGATCCGGATGGCCCCTCGGGCTCGTCAGGCCAAGGGCAAGGCGCGGGTGAAGGCCTACGAGCAGCTGGCGGCCCAGCAGTTTGAGGAGCGTTTGGACGAATTCGAGTTGCAGATCCCGCCGGGCAAGCATTTGGGCAACCTGGTGATCGAGGCTCAGGGGGTGACGAAGGCCTACGGAGAGAACGTGCTGATCGAGGACCTGAACTTCCATCTGCCGCCGGGCGGGATTGTGGGGGTCATCGGCCCGAACGGGGCGGGCAAGACCACGTTGTTTCGGATGATCACCGGGCAGGAGCAGCCGGATCGGGGCGAGTTGCGGTTAGGTCCGACGGTGGAATTCGGCTACGTCGACCAGAATCGTGACGCATTGGAAGCGGAGAAGACGGTATTTGAAGAGATTTCGGGCGGTCATGAGACCTTCGAGATGGGGGGGCGGAAGATCAACGCCCGCGCCTACGTGGCCCGTTTCAATTTCCGCGGCCCCGACCAAGAAAAGCCCGTCGGCGTGCTCTCCGGCGGGGAACGCAATCGGGTGCATCTGGCCAAGCTGCTGCGCCGCGGTTCGAATGTCCTGCTGCTGGACGAACCCACGAACGATTTGGACGTGGACACCTTGCGCGCGCTGGAGGAAGCGATTCTGAACTACGCGGGCTGTGTGGTCTTGATCAGCCACGACCGGTGGTTCCTGGACCGTCTGGCCACGCACATTTTGGCTTTCGAAGGCGAGGGCTACGTCCACTGGTGCGAGGGCAATTTTGAAGCATACGAGCAGCAGCGGCGGCAGCGGCTGGGGATCGACCCGAATCGTCCGCGGCGGTTCCGTTACAAGCGTCTGAAGCAGTGAATTCAGACGTATTCGCGTTGTGAGAAGGTCCAGCCGCCCAGCAGGAACAGCCCGACCGTGGCGATCAGCAGCACGAGGGTGGCCGCGGAGGCGGCGATGGGCAGGAACATGGCCGGATTGTGCGGTCCTGCGGATGCGACGCCCAGGTCGCCCGTCGCATCGAAGATCAGGATCTGGGCGTAAAAGGAGACGGCCAGCCGTTTCACAATGCCCGGCATGCTGCCGATCAGGACTTCCAGGAACAGCGCATAGCCCAGGGCCACGATCGTTGCGCGGGAGAACAGGGTGGCGAACCATTGGAACAGGCCGACGTAGGCACAGCTGGCCAGCAGCACCGGCCAGCTGACCAGGGCGACCACTTGGGCCCCGACGGGACCCGCCGCTTGCCCCAACAGCCGGAGTCCGCCCAGGGTCCAGATCAGGGTCAGCGTCAGGGCGGCCGCATATTTCGCCAGGTAGATCAGGGGCCGGGGAAGCGGCGTGGCCAGCAGATAGACCAACGTCCCTTCCTCGCGGTCCCCGGCGATCCCGGCGGTCGCGTAACACAGGCACGAGATCGGCAGCAGGAAGGCCACGTAGATCGGCAGCAGGATCTGGGCGACGAACCGTTCCGGCGTCGGATCCTCTCGCAAGGACCAGGCGATACAGGCCACGGTGGCCAGGACCAGCAGCAGCAGATTCAGCACCGTCTGCCGGGACCAGATCATCCGGCGTGCCGAGAGGAAGGTCAGGTGCAAGATGGCGTACAAGGAGGACATGGCGATTATCTCATGTGCCGGGCGGTTTCCATCAGGTAGTCGAAAACGGCTTCGGTCGAAGCGTCCAGGACCCGCAGGCGGTTGATTTCGAAGCCGTCTTCGCTGGCCAATTCGGCCAGCATCCGAAAGAACTCGTGGGGCGGGCGGACGCGGGCAATCAGCCCGGTTTCGCCCTCGAAACGCAGGCCCAACACCGTCGGATGGCGGACCAGCCGGGCCGCCAAGGCGCGCGGCTGGCTGCTGCTGATCGCCACTCGCAGCGGATGATCGGCCAGCATCGTCCGCACCTGGGCCAGCGAACCGGCGGCGATCAAACGGCCGCGGCAGAGGAACAGGATCCGATCGGCCAGCTTGTCCATCTCGTCCAGAATGTGGGTCGACACCAACACGGCCTTGCCCTTGGCCGCCAGATTCCGCAACTGCTCGAGGATCTCGAGCCGCCCGATCGGATCGACGCCATTCAACGGCTCGTCCAGCACCAGCAGATCGGGATCATGCACCAGGGCTTGAGCCAACTTGATCCGCTGACGCATGCCTTTGGAGTAACTGGCGATCGGCCGGTCTGCGCGGTGAGCCATGTTCACCTGTTCCAGCAGTTGCTCGCTCCGCTGGCGTGCTGGCCGGCCGCGTAATCCGTGCAGGCGGGCGATCAGCCGGACGAAGGCCCGGCCGGACATCTCCTCGTAAAACGCGTCCGCATCGGCACAGTAACCGATGTGCCGCTTCGCCACCGCCCGCCAGGCATCGCACCCGCATACCTGAACCCGCCCCAGACTCGGACGCAGTTGCCCGGTCAACAACCGGATCAGCGTACTCTTGCCCGCACCGTTGGGACCGACCAAGCCGGTCATGCCCGGCTGCAGCTGGAGGGTCACGTCGTTCAAAGCGATGACCGGTCCGAAAAACTTGGAGACCTGCTGCAAATTGACCACGGACGTCGCCTCCGGGCCGGGCCGCGCGCCGCCTGACGCACCGTCAGCCCGACGCGGCCGCGTCCCCGCCGATGGCAAAGCGTCCGACACGTGCCCCGAACCCTGACTCATGTCACCACCTTGACCGCTCGAATTCGGGGAAATAACGCCAGCAGGCACACCACACCGACCGCCACCACCACACCCGCCGCCCACGGCAGCATCACCAAGTCCTGCTCCCGCGTCAGGGCTCCGAAACACCAAGTGCCGAGCATCCGAATGTTTCGCCAGAACATGATCAGCCGCCAGTGGCGGTTGTCAAACACCTCGGACAGCAATGCACCCACCGCCGGAAGCAGTACGAATACGCATGCCCAACTCATCACCAGCGGGACCGTGCGGGGGAACCAAGAAGCCAATGCCATCAGCAACAGACTCAAACTGGCGGCCATCACCGCGCCATAGCCCAGGATCCCGACCACAATCCGCCAATTGTCGCGGAAATAGGCCAGCGAATTGGTCAGCAAGCCGTACTGGAGAAACAGGATCAGCGCCGGGACGGTGGTCGTCAACAGGACCAGGGCGGCAATCGACAGCAGCTTGCCAAGCACGTAATGCCAGGCCGCCATTCGCCGCGAGAGATAGAACGTCAAGCCACCCTGACGGTGGTCCCCCCCGATCAACACCTCGCCGGCAAAGGCCAGCAGCAGCATCGTGACGGTGCCTTGAGCGAACATGAAATCGCGATAACTCCGGCCTTCGCCGGTCACCGAGTGCAGCACGCCGTCCACGAATCGTGCGACGCCGGGGTTCTCGGCACTGACCTGTGCCCGCAAATAGATCGTCGCGAACAGGAACAGGAAATTCAGGGCTGCCAACCCCAGCAGCAACCAGAACAGTTTCCGGCGCAGCACCAGCCGCAGGCCGGTCGCCGCCAGCGGAAAACACACCCTCCATGCCGGATGCAGCTGGTGCGACCAGCTGCGATATTCGGCCTGCCTGACTGCGTCCCGATCCTCCCGAGCCGCCTCCCTCGTCTGGACATTCACCGCGATCTCACGCTCCCGGTCATCAATTCCGCTGGAAAAGCCCGTCACCGCCTGCCACTTCCGCGTCATTGTAAGCGACGTGCAGGGAACCGCCAAGGCAAGGCCGGGGGCGCGTCGGCGGGCCGCACGTGGTTGATTCGCCAGCCGAATCGCCCTATGCTGGGGCCGGTCGGACCCTGTTTCAAAACCATCAGATCGGGCACCCGTATGACAACAGCTTTTGATTTCTTTTCGGCAAGCCGCATCCTCTTCGGGCCCGGCGGAATCCAGCAGCTGGGATCGCTGACTGCGGAGCTGGGCCGGACGGCGTTGCTGGTCACCAATGCTGGCCAGCCGGGTGACGGTGGAGTGGTGGATCAGGCTGCTGGACTGCTCTACGAGGCCGGGGTGGGCGTGGTGGTTCACCGCCAGCGTGGCGAGCCGACGGTCCGGGATATCGAAACGGCGCTGGAAACCGCCCGCAGTTTCCGCTGCCAGACGGTAGTCGGGCTGGGCGGCGGCAGTGCGTTGGATACCGCCAAAGCGGTTGGCGGATTGCTCGCCCATGAGGGCGGCCCGCTGGATTATCTGGAGGTCGTTGGCCGGGGGCGGAAACTGCATTCGCCCGCCACGCCCTGGATCGCCGTACCCACCACGGCCGGCACCGGGGCCGAAGTCACCCGCAACGCCGTGATCGGTGTTCCCGAGCAAGGTTTCAAAGCCAGTTTGCGGAGCGAACTGCTGTTGCCGCGGATTGCCCTGGTCGATCCCGAGTTGGCGGTGTCGGTGCCAGCGGCGGTGACAGCCCGCAGCGGGATGGATGCGCTGTGCCAGTTGATCGAAGCCTACACCTCGCGGGGGGCTCAGCCCATCACCGATGCCCTGGCTCGCGACGGCATCGGGCGAGCCGCGCGGGCCTTGCCTCGAGCGGTGGCGGACGGACAGGATCGGGACGCCCGCGAAGACATGGCCTTGGCCGCGTTGTTCAGCGGGATCGCGTTGACCAATGCGGGCCTGGGCGCCGTCCACGGGTTCGCCGCACCCGCCGGGGCAAACTATCCGATCCCGCATGGTACCGTTTGCGCCCGGCTGCTGCCGCCCGTGGTCGCGGCCAATGCCGCCGCGCTGGCCGCCGAATCCGCAAATCATCCCCTGTTGGACAAGTACCGACAGCTGGGACGACTGCTGACGGGACGGACGGATCTGCCGGACAACCAAGCGATCGAAGCGGGCGTCCGCTTCCTCGAACAGCTGGTCGAGCAACTGGAGATTCCGCGGCTGTCGGATTTCGGCCTGCGGCCGGAAGGTTTCGCCCCCCTGATCGCACGGGCGCGGCGGTCCAGCAGCATGCGTTATAACCCCGTCACCCTCTCGGATACGGCCCTCGAAGCCATCCTCCGCCACGCGTGTTGAGGTTCCCTGCCCAGCTTTCCTCACAGGCCCGAACAAAATCGCCAATGTGGCGAGGGGGCTCCGAGACCGACGCGGTTGGTGAGGGCCTCGGAAAAAAAGCGTTCCCGATGGTGAAGACGCGGGGATTCGATTAGACTGGACCAATTCCACGAAAGCGCGGGCGGATCCACCCCCCGTTCGATGCCGGTACTTTTTCCAGCCCCCAAGGAGCGCTGTCCTGATGAAAAACATGCCCTGTTTTCCCGTGATCGGTTTGGGTTTGGCGATGCTCCTGTCCGGTTTTCTCCCCGAGTCCTGGGGCACTCCGCCGGTGGACGCGAGCTACGTGGTGGTGGTCGCCCGGCAAACTCGAGAACAACCCGAGTGGCGGGCGGTGGTCGACGCGTTGGTCACCCGCCACGCGGCCGCGGTGCTGGTCTACGACCAGCAGCCGGAGGAATGTCTGCCCGAGTTGCAGACGCGACATCCGCGGTACACCTGCTTCGTAGCGCCAGCGGACGAAATCACCCGCGCCTTTGTCGCTCAGGTTCATCAGCTGACGCGGCAATACGATGACGATCCCTACACCGACACGTTTTGGGGGATATTGACGGGCTGG
>SLMF01000339.1 GCA_007133715.1 Planctomycetaceae bacterium | reverse complement strand
TGCGTTCGTTGGATCAACCGCGTCAGCAGCGACAGAATCCGTCTTCAATCGGGTTTACCACGTCGGTTCAATTCGTCATCAGTCGCCTGTCGAGTACGAGTACCGTTGCCCTGAGTACGAGTAGGAGTACGATTGACTCAGCCGCGTTTGGCGAGGGTCTCCGACCCCGCCGAAACCGCCGTCCGACCGTGTCACGTCAACGGAATCCGTTGGCCATCGTAGGCCAATTCCATGCCGGGCGGCAGTTGGGCATTGGTCGTTTCATAATCCAACTCGTGGGACGTATGCGTAAACAACGTGCGGCGGGGGGCCAAACGCCGCGCCACCTGGACCGCCTCCCAAAGCGAAAAATGGGTCACATGCGGCCGCGGCCGCAGACCGTCCAGAACCAATACGTCCAAACCCGCGAGCAACGGCCAGCTGGCCGCCGGGATCTCGTTCGTGTCCGTACAATAGGCCACGTTGCCCACCCGGAAACCCAGCACTTGGAAACGCGGTCCGTGCTGCAGCCGAATCGGGATCACCCGCGCTCCCAATACGTCGAACGGTTCGGTCGTAATGCGGCGAAATGCCAGCTGGGGCACCGCACCCTGATGCGTCGGTTCGACGTTTGAAAACGCGTAGTCGTAGGCTTTCCCCAGCCGCTGTTCGACCAGTGTCTCCAGGTACAGGGGAACGGGATGCCCCAGGAAAAACGGCATCAGTCGCAAATCGTCCAAACCGAAAATGTGATCGGCATGCTCGTGCGTGTACAGCACGGCGTGGACCACGCCGATGCCTTCGCGGAGCAACTGGAAACGCAGGTCGGGCGGGGTGTCGATCAACAGATTCCCGCCGGGCAGTCCCAGCACCGCACCGCAGCGAGTACGTTGATTTTTCGGATGCCCGCCGGTACAGACGGGGCAGCCGCAGCCGATGATCGGGACGCCCACCGAGGTCCCGGTTCCCAGCAGGATCATCTCGCCACGAAAATCTTGTGTGGCCGGTTTCCGCGTTTCCGTCAAATCGCACCCCCATGTCTAACGGGCTCCCTTGCTCTCGAATCACGCCTTGCCGTGCAACCTGCTCCCCGTCGGAACGGCCGATCCGCTCGACCGTCCCCGTTTATAGCCGAAATCGGCGGCAAGGGGCACGGGGTCGGGGGGACTCGTGCCGCAAATCACAATTGACGTTACATAAAACCCATAAGAGGGAACAAAATAGCTCGAACAAGATGTACTGCATCAGTTCGTAGGTTGGGCATTCCTGCCCGACGATCCCCCTGGTGGATCCGCCGTGAGGGAGTTCGTAATCAGGGCGACGTTCTTGTCGATGATCCTACGTCCGTCGGGCAGGAATGCCCAACCTACGGGGACGCGCAGCAAGGCAGATTCCGGCCTTGGTGGCCGATCAATTGTGATTGGCGGCACTAGGCGAGCGACGTCTGTGGTGTATAACAGGCCTCATCCAGACGTTTCTTTCGGTCAACACATCCCAGGAGGACCACCCCATGTCGGACCAGCAGCCCCAATCCAACTCGGACCAGCTCACCGCTTTCGCCTGCGGCCCGGTCACGGTCACCGTCGTGCGTAACGAAGCGGCCATGGGGCGTTTGACGGCCCAACATATCATCCAGCGGTTGCGGCAGCAGGCGGCGGCCGGAAAACCGTTGGTATTGTGGTTGATGGCGGCTCCCAGCGCGTTTGCTTTTTACCGCCAGCTGATTCATGCGGCCGCCGCGGATCCGGCTTTGCAGACGCTCCTGCGGAATACGGACTTTTTCCAATTCGACGATTATCCGATCCCACGCCAGAGCCCCCAGTTTGCCGCCACCTTCCGGCATCTGCTGGAGCAGCATCTGTATCGCCCGTTGACGAAGGTCTGCGGTCCGCTGCCCAAGATGCACCCGCTGGAGCTGACCGGAGCCGCCAGCGACGCCGGCGTGCGTGCCGCCTATCGCGACGCGCTGCTGCAACGCAAGGAGCAGGGCGCCTACCTGCTGCAGTTGAAAGGCATCGGGATGGACGGTCACTGGGGTTTCCACGGCGCGGAAACGCCGCTGACCGGGGAACCGGATATGATCACGGTGCCGATGAACTCCCAGAACATCCGCCAGCAGATGTTGGACTGGCCCGATCTCTTTCCGACTCCCCAGGACGTACCGCCGGTCGCCTGCACGTTCAACGTGGGCATGTTTTTGCTGGCGGACGAACTGGTGGACAACGTGCCGCAGGCCAGCAAGGCCTATTCGGTCTTGGCGACGTACGGCACCGAGACGGTTTTGAACGAGGTGCCTTCGTCGGCGATCAAGCAGCACCCGTGTGCCCGAGCCTATTTGACAGAGGCGGCTGCCCGTGTTCTTCTGGAACTGCGTGCGGCGCGGGAAGCGGACCCGCAGGCGCGTCTCAGCACCCGGGCTGGGGAACAATTGCGAGCCCTCTGGCGGGATGAACGCGATCCGCAAGCCGAGTCCCAGAATATTGCGGTCATGGAACGCGTTTTACGAAAGCTGGAGTTATTGTGATGAGCTTGCGGGTGAAGTACACGGTCGGATGGTCGGCAGTTTCCCTGGTCGTCGCGTGCCTGCTGGTTGTGCCGTTCCCTGCCGGGGCGGCCGATCCGGCGGATCTGTCCTCGGGGCTGCTGGGCTGGTGGCGTTTCGACGAGGGTTCCGGGGTTTATGCGGCGAATGCGGCCGACGTGAGGGGCGAAGCCGAATTGCACAACGTGGTGTGGGTGCGGGGCGATTTCGGTACGGCTTTGAAATTCACCGGTTCCAACAGCTATGCCACACTGCCGCCGTTGCCGCAGCTGGACGGTTCGGATGCGATGACCGTTTCCGCCTGGGTCGCTTGGGAAGACACGGGCCAGTACCCCAACATCCTCACGGGCGGCACGTGGAGTCCGGGCGGTTTTCTGATCTTTGTCAACAATCGGGTCTGTTCCTTCCGCATGGGGCGTCCGGGTCATCGGCATGGCGTGGCGGGGGAGGCTTGGACGGAGGTCTCGGCGCCCTTCTTGAACGACATCCCGTTCGGCCGTTGGGTCCACTTGGCGGCGGTGTTCGAGCGTCCGCAGATCCGCACTTATGTGGACGGCCAGCCGGTGGGTTCGGCCCACTGGGACTATCCGATCGGCCAGACGGGAGACCTGCAGATCGGACGCTGGGCAGGGGAGGCAAGTCACTCGGGGTTGATTGACGACGTGCGGATTTATGGGCGCGCGTTGACGGCGGACGAGGTCCTGGCGGTCGCCGATCCGCAGGGTCGAGAGCGCCCTTCGTACCAGGAACTCGGGCCGGCCGAAGTGTCAGCGGAAGAAGTCTGGACATGGGAGACGCAATGGGTGCGGATGGTGATCGGCGACAACGGCATGATGATGTCGCTGGAGGAGAAGGGCACGGGTCGCGAGTTGCTGGCAGCGCCGCAGCCGATTCTTTCGATTCGCCAGCGGGAGGGCACGCGGCCGCTGTCGGCCCGCCGGTTACGTCGCCAGGACGATCGGCTGGTGGTCGATTTCCCTCGCGGGCTGGGCAGCGCCGCACTCGAAGTCCGAGCCACGCCGGACTACTTTGTGATCACCGCCCGGGAGCTGGATGTAGCGCAGGTCGAGCAGTTCACCTTTTTCCAGATTTCGCCGGCCCCGCAGGAGTATGTGGGCGTGATGGCCGGTTTGGCTTCGGACGACGAATCGGGTGTTTGTTTGCGGAGTCTGGCCTTGGAAGTCGACACGGCATTTCACGGGCGCCCGCCCCTGTTCCGCGCTTGGACGTCGGCCGAGCACGGTTTGCTGGGACATGCCATCGGTCTGGCGGCCGGTCCGCGTGAGCATCTGCCCGCGATGCTGCAGGCGATGGCGAAGCACGAGGCCGTGCCGCACTCGAAGCACGGCGGGCCCTGGGCCATGGAATCCGAGACCACACGCGGCTCGTACCTGTTCGCCGATTTGGCTCTCCAAGACACGGACGACTGGATCCGGCTGGCACATCGCGGCGGGTTCTCGAACCTGCATCTGCACGGCTGGTGGACCACGCTGGGGCACTATCAACCGCGTCAAGACTGGTTCCCCGGGGGACTCGACGGCCTGCGCGCTGCCACGGAGCGGATCCGGGCAGCAGGTCTGCGTGCCGGTCTGCACACCCTGACCGCGTGTATCGACACCCGCGATCCGTGGGTCACCCCCGATCCGCATCCCGATCTGATCGCGCAACACGAATACACCTTGGCTCGACCGTTGGGCGAATCGGACACGACGGTGTATGTGGAACAGATACCGGCGGCCGACCATGATGTGGTGTGGAGCTATTCGGGCAATGGCAATGTGCTGCGGATCGGCAACGAATTGATCCGTTACGCGGGGATCTCGCGGACGCCGCCCTACGCGTTCCTGGAGTGCGAGCGGGGCGCGTTTGGTACGGGCGGGGAAGCCCATGCGGCGGGTGCCGCGGTGGATTACCTGCAGCAACGCTACCTGGCGTTCTACCCGGACCCGAAGAGCCCCTTGGCCGAGGAGTTGGCCGAGCGGCTTGCCCGGGTCTACAACGAGTGCGGGGCCCAGATGCTGTATTTCGACGGCTCGGAGGGCATGCGCAGCCGCTACGGGATCGATGCCATGCGTTGGGCCATTTTCCAACGCCTGGAAGGCGGCGTTTCCGAGGCCAGTTGCCATGGGCACAATAACTGGTGGTTCCATTCCCGCTTGGGCGCCTGGGATCATCCGGTCTGGGCGATGAAGCAGTTTCACGACGAGCATATCCGTATCGCCTCGCGGTACCGGCTGACCGATCTGCTGGAGCCGCAATTGGGTTGGTGGGCACCGCGAGGCCCCACGGCGATTGCGCGCGGGCACTTTCCCGACGAACTCGAATATTTTGCCGCCAAGAATCTGGGGCTGGATGCCGCCATGTCGATTCAGGGCGTCCACGCCTCGCGGCGCCCCGCCAACGCCCGGATGGAAGAGCAGCTGACGATCCTGGGCTGGTACGAGCGGTTGCGCTTGGCCCGCTACTTCACTGCCGCGACGGTCGAGCGGGTGGCCGAGCCGGGCGCCGAATTCCGCTTGCGCCCCACCCGCCAGGGCCGGTGGCAATTCTATCCGGCCGACTTGGCCAAACACCGCATCTGCCGCATGGGCAACGGTTCCGAGTCCTGGAGTTACCAAAACCGGTTGGCTGAGCAACCGCTGCGGCTGCGGCTGGAAGCCTTGTATGCCGTCGCGCCCTACGATGACCCCGAGGCCACTCCGCTGGCCGACTTTGCCGACCTCGATCAACTGAACCATCGCCAGCAGGCCCGCGGCGTGTCCACGACGATCCACTTGGAAACCGAAGACGTACGCGGCGGCGACCGCAGTCTCCGCTTCCAAGCCACCAACGACAACGACACCTCGCGCGGAGCCTGGGCCCAGATCGGGACCACTTACTCGCACCCCTACCGCAGCATGCTGCCGGGCGACGCGCTGGGGCTGTGGGTTAAAGGCGACGGCAGCAACGCCCTGTTGAACATCCAGATCCGTTCGCCGCGCGAGTTCCATCACTGCATCGCCGATCACTATCTCGATCTGGATTTCACCGGCTGGCGATACGTCGAATTGCTGCTGCGGGAACGCGATTCCGAACGCTTGTCGAATTACGTCTGGCCCTACAGCGGCGCGGGCGGCGCCCACGCCGTCTATCGCAACCCTGTCAACCGGGCCCGCATCTCGCAAGTCAACTTGCTGCTGAACGAGATCCCGGCCGGGGGCCAAGTGGAGATTCTGGTCAGCCCGATCCAATCGCTGCCCACCCGCGCGGTCGAATTGGTTCACCCCGCCCTGGAAGTGAACGGGCGCCGCGTGGTGTTTCCCGTCAGCCTGACCTCGGGCCACTATCTGGAATGGGAAGGTCCGGAAGGCGGGGTGCTGTATGACGAACGGGGCGAATTGCTGCAGCGGTTTCGCCTGGACGCGGAACTGCCGCTGCTGGCCGCCGGTACCAACCAGTTGAAGTTCGACTGCCAGCCGCCGGGGGAAGCCAGCGCCCGGGCCGAAGTCACGCTGGTCGCCCTGGGCGAACCGTTCGGCCAAGCCCGCGATCCGGATCAAATCGGCTGGAACCACCTGGATCGCGAGTTCGATCTGCCACGCATCGTCACGCGTAGCGATGGCGTGAACAACGTCTGGCACGTGGTGCGGCGCGCGGGTCGGGTGGACGAGCCGAATCCCACATTGCAGCTGGAGCTGCGATCGGAAGCCGACGCGGACACCGCTCCGCTCGAGACACCGATTCTGACCATCGGCGCTCACCGCGTCCGGTTTCCAGTCACATTACAGCCCGGTCAGCGGCTGATCTGCCGGAACCAAGCGACATGGACCGTCCTGGGTGCCGACCGGCAGGTGGTTGCCGAAGGCCCGATCGACGGAGAACTCCCGCTCCTGGAACCGGGCCTCCATCCCGTCCGACTGGACTTTGAACAGGCACCCGACACGTTCCGCGTCACGGTGCTGACGGACCGCAAGTACCCGCGGGACGGAGCAGTTTCCGATTGAACCGCCGGGGGCGTGTCCGCTTGGAAACGCCTGCGGCACGCATCTTGCGCAGACCGGAAGAACGGCGGATCCGCTCGCGACTTCGAGAGGCGGTCATGGGGGCGGCGCACCGAGTGTGCGGAGACGTCGGACGGCTGCGATCACGGCTTGGATCACATAGTCCACGTCTTCGGACGTGTTGAAGCGGCCCAAGCCGAACCGCAGACTGGCGCGGGCCCGGTCCGGCCCCAGACCCAGGGCGGTCAGTACGTGACTGGGGGCCAGATCGAACGAGCTGCAGGCACTGCCGCTGGAAACCGCCACCTCGGGCATGCACAGCATCAACGCCTCGCCCTCCACGTCGCCGAAGCTGCAATTCAAGTTCCCGGCCAGCCGCAGGGCAGGATCGTCCAGAACGGGGCCATTCAGTTCGACCCCCGGAAGCTCCTGGACCAGGGCGTGGAACAGCCGGTTGCGGAGCGCCGCCAGCCGTTGCGATTCGCTCGCCAGCTCCTCGACCGCCAACTCCAGCGCCCGGGCCATCCCCACAATCCCCGGGACATTCAGCGTGCCGCTCCGCAACCTCCCTTCCTGCCCCCCGCCATCCAGCTGGGATTCCAGCCGCACTCGGGGCGTTTGCCGCCGGACGTACAGGGCCCCTATTCCCTTGGGACCGTAAAATTTGTGCGCGGAGAAGCTGAGCAGATCGACGTTCAATTCGCCGACATCCACGGGCAGCTTGCCGACCGCCTGGGTGGCATCGGAATGGAACAGAACCCCTCGTTCGCGGCACAGATGCCCGATTTCCGCCATCGGCTGCACGAGCCCCATTTCGTTGTTGGCCCACATCAGGGTCACCAGCACGGTCTCGTCGCGAATCGCCGCGGCCAGATCGTCCAGCTCGATCCGACCGGCTTGGCGGCTCCCGGCTGGCTGGACCGGCAGGTAGGTCACTTCGAAGCCGTGTCGCGCCTGTTTGGCCAAGGGGTCCAGAATCGACTTGTGTTCGGTCGCCACACTGATCACGTGGTTCCCCCGTCGCCGCGGTCGCTCACATACCCCGCGAATGGCGAGGTTGTTGCTCTCGGTGGCACCACTGGTGAACACGATTTCACGCGGAGAGGCGCCGATCAGCTGGGCGATCGCGGCCCGGGCCTGCGTCACCGCCGCTTGAGCCTGTTCGCCAAAGCGGTGACGGCTGCCGGCGTTGCCAAACCGTTCACAAAAGAACGGCCACATCGCGTCCCGCACCCGCGGATCGACCGGCGTGGTCGCCTGATTGTCCAGATACACGTT
>SLMF01000682.1 GCA_007133715.1 Planctomycetaceae bacterium | reverse complement strand
TCGTGTTCCCAGGGTGCGCTGTCGCGACCCTGGGCTTTGATGTAAAACCGCTTCGCGGTTGGGATTCCCCGATGAAACACCGAATCCCCGGAAACGGCGGGGCATCTTACGCCGAAGGCGTTGCACAACAGAGCCCGGGGTCGCGACAGCGCACCCTGGGTTAGTTTCGTTCAAGCATAATCCGGGCTAACCCACGCGTCCGCGACGCCATCCCCCCCAAGGTTTGCCGTGCTCGCTGCCCAGAAGTTTGCGTAAGCGATGGCGCAGTGCGATGGGCACCAGGCGCTTCAGCCGGTGGTACCGCGAGCCGTCTTGAGCGGTGGGAGGCGGTGTGTCCGTCCCGCCTTGCTTTGCTTGCCACGCCGAGCGGTAGTAGGATTGGACCGGAATCGCCTCGACCGTCGAATTCGGCGTCTTTCGGGCCAGTCCGAGCACCAGCAAACGCCGCCGGGAGCACATCGTCACCGGTTGGCGGTCGGGGGGGATCTCGAACAGATTCCAGGCACTCTGCGGGTAATCCGCCGCGGTCTGCTCGGCGACCAACACGCGGACGTCGGTGTAGTGGTTGGCGCGATAATAGTCCAAGAACAGTGTGGGGCTGAACTGGTAAAACCCGTGGTTCGCGTAATTGTTGCAGGGTCCGAAATGCAGCACCCGTCCCCCCGGCTTCAGCATGCGATTCACGTTGATCAGGGCCGTGCGGATATCAAACACGTGTTCCAGCGTACCCGGATCCAGGATCGTGTCGAATTGGGCAACCAGGTTGTCGTCCACAGGCTGGTTCAAGTCCCAGACCAGATCAGCTCCTTCGAAGTCATTGGCATCCAACGCCGCCACGCTGGCGATACCCATCGCGTGAAACAAGCTGAGATCGCTGGCAAAGTCAGCTTGGGGGGATTGTTGCCAGCCCGGGAGGTTTGTCTGGCGGGGCACGTGCTCGGGCAGATCGTGGACGGTAACCCCCTCTTCGCAGAGGATCTGCCGGACCTCATCGAACGTGAGGTAGATGAACTGGCGTCCCAGTGTCAGCAGTGCCGGTCCGAGCGGGCAACGGCGGTGCTCACGCGCCAGGAATCGCACAGCGGCTCGAGACAACCCCATCGGCCCCCCTCCGGAGCGAACACGCGTCGGAAATCTCGTTAGGCGGCGGCACGTTTCCGACCTTTGGGCGACCGTGCCGCCGACGAGTCCTCGTCGTCATCGGGTCCCGAGCGATTACCTCCGCTGTCGAGACAGCCGTTCGCCAAGCGTCGCAAGCGTTTGCGGTGGCTGCGATAGCTGGACCATTCCCGAGCGGCGGTCAACCGCCCGGCCAAGACCGCATAGGTTTCGCGGCGATGGAGCTGCGAGACCGCCGAACCGACGACATGGCCCGCATGCGCGATCAGCGAAACAAGGCCCCCCATTTCACGCCGATAACGCCAGAAAACCCGTTCCGCCGAGCGCCCGGATTCGAACGCCGAAGCGGACGGGCGGGAGACCGCGGCACCGTGAATCACCGAGGCGACTTCCAGTTCGCAGCGGAAGCCCAACGTTTTCAGGGCCAAGCCCAAATCGGCATCCGCCCATTCTGCGTCAATCTGCGTATAGAAACCGCCCAGAGCGGTCAGCGGGGTTTGCAGGAAGAAGCCAGCCCGCCAGGTCGGGGCCAGGATCGGCTGACGCACGAGACGCTCCGCTTGACGCCGCGGGACGCCCGCACCATGCACGATCCGGCACCCCCCCCGCGTGAAACGCACACCGGCCGAAACAACCCGTTCCGACTCCGTAGCGTCCAGCACCAGGGGGGACACCGCCGCCACGCGGGGATCCTGGAAATGGGCACTTGCCGCATCGGCCCAGCCTTCGCAAACCACCATCCCCGGTTGCAACACATGCAAAATCTGGCCACCCGCTTGGTGCAGCCCCGCGTTCAGCAGCTGCAGTTCCCCGGCCCCGGCATCCGTCTGGATAAAACGGACCTCATCGCTCAGATCGTAAGGATCCGCATATCCCCCACGATGGACGACCACTACCTCGCAATCTGCAGGGCGATTCTGCAGCACGGAGACCAGCGTGTCCTCGAACGGCTGATTCTCATCAAGATATGGGACGATGATCGAAAGCCGGCACACTATCCATCTACCTTCCGTGACGTAGCCGTCAGGCCCAGCGAGGGGGCAAGGCGCGCGCGACATCGGTGCGCCTCTCGATCTATTTCGACCGCTGCAGCCCGGGAAGTTGATTCGTTCGTCATGATGCGTGTCGGCTGGGAAAAATTCCCGCGAAAAGCACGGGGCGCCCGCACCGAAGCTCGGCCCCCGTTCGCGTTCTATCGTTGGCTCAGCGAATCCGCGGTGTACGTATCGCTCTCCTCGACACGGCGGTGCGCCTCGCCCACCACTCGCATCGCATTCTGCACTTCTAGCGGCGAGAAAAACCGCTCGAAATAGCCGCTGCGCAGTTGCACGCGGTTCATCGTCGCCAATTCTTCCCAGCTGAGGTCATCGGTCAGGTGCCAGGCGGCGGCCTGGGCCACGTTCTGGGGCACCTCGCCGCGGCCGAGCATGCGGCAGATTTCGATCACGCCTTGGTTGTCCGTGAACGTTTCGATCGGTCGGATCTCGTAGGGGACGCGGGGATTGGGGTCCTCTTTCCCGTGTTCCAGGCACACGGTGGGAACGCGGAGCCGGCCGACGCGGCCCGGTTCGACATTGAACATGCCGCCGCCCATGCCGCCCATGCCGCCCATACCGCCCATGCCTCCGCCGCCCATCATACCGCCCATGCCGCCGCCCATGCCTTGCATGCCGCCGCCACCGCCACGGGTGCCGCCGCCACGACCGCCCTGCATGCCGCCAAATCCCCCGCCACCCCCAAATTGGGCAAGCACTGGAACCCCGGCGAACGCGTCCGGCAACCGAATCGCCAGCGGCTGTTCGCCCCGGTTTTCGATGATCACATTCGCCAGCTCGGCATTCCGCGGGATGAATTGGACGTCGATCTCACCCGCCTCGATCGCCTCAAAAAACTCGACCTGCCTGGGCTGGCGGGCCGCGCCGTCCGCCCCCCAGACAGCGGCTGGTGCGACCAGCAGCGCCAACAATCCCAACTGCCAGCCAATCCGCTGGGCTTTTGTGTGGATACCCATCGTCCGATTCTCCTGGTTTATGGCCCCCTAAGCTCTTTGACGCCTTGTCGCGTCACAACGTCGGGCTTGTCACCCCTATCTTATTCAAGATAACTGTTTGTGACCAACTTTTCCAATCAATTTTCTTTCGAGCCATTTTGCGACGGGGGGCGAATCAAAAGGGTGCCGTTGGGGGTGATGGGTAAAGTTCGCGTCCGATTCGGCCGATCGGTTCGTTTTTTTGGGCCATCCCGCCACCCGCTGGCCTGGAAAACCCGGTTGACCAGGGCGGGGCGAGGGCGATAAACTTCGTTATTGGAAGATGTTGCGCATTTCTCGCTGCCAGGCATGCTGGGGGCCCGGGGCAACCGTTCTCGGCCGGCTCCCGAGGATCAAAACAGAATCATGGAATTACTGGAACGTATTTGGGAGTGGCTAGGCATCCTCTTTGGAGGGGTGCTGAGGAGCTTCGAGCGGGGAATCACCTCGATTTTCGGGTCTTCCAATGCCCGTTATATCCGCAAACTCCAGCCGACGGTCCAGGCAATTCTTGATCTGGAGCCCAAGTACCAGACGATGAGCGATGCCGAATTGGCCGACCAGACTCAACGCTTTCGCGAGCGGCTCCGCAAAGGCGAAACCCTGGATGACCTGCTGATCGAGGCCTTTGCCGTCTGCCGCGAGGCCGGACGCCGCTTCTTGGGACTGCGCCACTACGACGTGCAGATGATCGGGGGGGTCGTGTTGCATCGAGGGGCCATCGCCGAAATGGTCACCGGCGAGGGCAAGACCCTGGTCGCCACCCTGGCCGCCTATCTGAACGCCTTGGAGGGCAAAGGCGTGCACGTGGTCACCGTCAACGACTATCTGGCCCGACGGGACATGGAGTGGATGGGGCCCCTGTACATGGGGTTGGGTTTGACCGTCGGTGCGATCCAAAGCGATATGTCGATGTCCGATCGCCAAAAGGCCTATGCCTGCGATATCACCTACGGAACCAATAACGAATTCGGCTTCGATTACCTCCGCGACAATATGCGTCCCGCCGCGCGCGACGATAATCGCTTCCCCAAAGAGTACCAGCAGGCCCAAGGGCGTTTGAACTATGCGATCGTCGACGAAGTGGACAATATCCTGATCGACGAGGCGCGTACGCCGCTGATCATCTCCGGCCCGGCTCATGACGACGTGCGCAAGTACTCGGACGCCGACCGCATCGCCCGCCAACTGAAAAAGGACCTGCACTTCGTAGTCAACGAGAAGGACCACACCGCGCATTTGACCGATGAGGGGGTGCGCGAGGCCGAGCGTTTGGCGGGTGTCGAGAGCTTTTACACCGCGGGAAACATGGAATGGCCGCATCTGATCGATAACTCCCTGAAAGCCCACCATCTGTACCAGCGCGATGTGCGTTATGTGATCAAGGAAGGCCGGGTGGTGATTGTGGACGAGTTCACCGGCCGCCTGATGGAAGGACGGCAATGGAGCGACGGGTTGCATCAGGCGGTCGAGGCCAAGGAAGGGGTGAAGGTCAAGGAAGAGACCCAGACGCTGGCCACCATCACCCTGCAGAATTTTTTCAAGCTGTATGACAAGATCGCCGGCATGACGGGGACCGCGATGACGGAAGCCGGGGAATTCTGGAAGATCTACGAGTTGGAAGTGGTGGCGATTCCGACCAACCGGCCGATGCGGCGGATCGAGAATCCCGATGTGATTTACCGCAGCGAGCGGGAGAAATTCCAGGCCGTGGCGGACGAGATCGAACGGATCAATCGCTGGGACGTGCTGGTTCTGGACGGCGAGGAGGAGCACGAGGTTTGGGGCACGATTGTCAAGGAAGACGAGGAGGGGGTCCATTTTGTCCCGCGGGACAGCAAGCGGAAGGAGCTCCTTCCGGCGGGCAAGGTCCAACAGCGTTTTCTGAAGGGTCGGCCGCTGTTGATCGGCACGGTTTCGATCGAGAAGAGCGAGCGGCTCTCGAGCATGCTGGACAAACGCGGGGTGAAGCATGAGGTTTTGAACGCCAAGCACCACAAGCGTGAGGCGGAGATCATTGCCCAGGCGGGGCGTCAGGGTGCGGTGACCATCGCCACGAACATGGCCGGCCGCGGCACCGATATTGTGCTGGGCGGCAACCCGGAAACGATGACCTGGGCGCTGCTCCAAGACCGTTATGCGACGCGTTTGGACGTACCGCGGCAGGAATGGGAATCCTTGTTCCGCAAGATCGAGCGTGAACAGGGGATGAAGGAGGAGGGCGAGTACGTCAAGCAGATCGGGGGTCTGCACGTGATCGGCACGGAGCGTCACGACGCGCGGCGGATCGATCTGCAGCTGCGGGGACGTTGCGGCCGCCAGGGGGATCCGGGCAGCAGCCGTTTCTACCTCTCGCTGGAAGACGACCTGATGCGGATCTTCGCCGGCGAGTGGGTGCGGCGGATCCTGCAGAGCTTGGGGATGAAAGAGGGCGAGGCGATCGAGAGCCGGATGGTGACCCGGCGGATCGAGGCGGCGCAGAAGAAGGTCGAGGAACGGCATTTCGAGGGCCGGAAGCATCTGCTGGAATACGACGAGGTGATGGACGAGCAGCGGAAGCGGGTGTACGGCTATCGCCAGGGCATTCTGGACGGGACCAACTGCCGCGACTTGATCCTGACCGCCATCCGCGAGCAGGTGGACCAGCATCTGCAGCGTTATTTGGAGCAGGGTTTCGGCTTGGACAGCTTTGCCAAGTGGGCGGGCAAGCGGTTGGCCACCAATTTGGAACCGCGGGATTTTCGCGGTCTGGATTTCGAGCAGGCCGCGGCTCACGCCCGGGAAGAAGCCGAACGCTTCGCCGAAACTCAGGTCTGGGATGCGGTCGAAGAGAATCTTCCCGAGGTCGACGAGGGCGATCTGTCGGCCGAATGGAACTGGGCGGCCTTGGCCAAGTTCGCCAACACGCGGTGGGGTTTGAACTTGCGTGACCGCGACTTGAAGAAGGAAGGCCGGGACCAGGCCGTCGAACTGCTGATCGCGCGGGCACATGAAGCGATCGGGCGGGTCGAACTGTCGGAGGGGGACGCCTTCCTCAAACCCGATTTCGGACTCCGCACCGCCGTCCTATGGGTCCGGCACAAGTTCCGGATCGAGCTGGAGTTCGAGGAGGTCCAGGATCTCGAGCCGCAGAAACTGCTGGAACTGGTTTACGAGCGGGCGGAACAGGCCTATGACGACATGGAGGCCCAGTACCCGGTGATGGCGGCCTTCTATCGCTTTACGTCCGGCCCCGGCCATTCCCGCCTGGACCGCGAAGGCCTGATCGCCTGGGTCCGGGAACGCTTCCAGGCGGATCTGGAACTGGACGATCTGAAACACAAGCAGCGGGAAGAGATCCGCGCCCTGCTGATCGAACAGAGCCGGCTGAGCCAGCAGCGTGCCCGGCAGTTCCACCACCAGGTTGCCGAGCGGATCGACCGCCTGTTTGGCGAGGATTCCGAGGGTCAGACGGCGGGGCTTGCCGCAGGCTCGCCGGAGGTCCTGCAGGAGCTGGCCGATTGGGTCTCGGAAACGTTGGGCCAACGGCTCTCGCCCCAATCGTTCGAGCGGATGGATCGCGCCGCGCTGACCTGTAAATTGACCGAGGCCGTGGAAGATCGCTTTCGCCCCGAAATGCGGCGCATGGAGCGGGCGCTCCTGCTGCAGATCGTCGACACCGGCTGGAAAGAACACCTCCTGGCCATGGACCATCTCCGCAGCTCGATCGGCTTGGTGGGCTATGCTCAAGTCGATCCCAAGGTCGAATACAAGCGGGAGGGGATGAAGATCTTCGATCAGATGTGGGAATCCGTGGGCGAACGGGTGACCGATCTGGTCTTTCGCATGGAGCAGTTGGATGAAAACTTCGTGGGCAGCACCTGGGTCGAGACTTCGGCGACCCATGCCCAGGCCGAATCGGCCAGCGAGATTGCTCGGCAGCAGCAGGACGCGATCGCAGCCAGCGGGGGTGGTCAGGCGGTGGTCGAGCCGATTCGCAATCGCGGACCACGGGTCGGACGCAACGATCCCTGCCCCTGCGGCAGCGGCAAGAAGTACAAGAGCTGCTGCCTGCGCAAACGAGGGGTCGCCTGAACCGCTCTGCAGAACCGGGCAGGCCTTCAGGATCGGCAAAGAAATCACGTGCGTATTGGGATATGCGAGTGCTTGGTGCTTAGTGCTTGGTGAGGCGGTCGGGGAATCGGTGCGTTGTTCTTTGTTCGTAGTTCTGGCATGGAACCAATCGTGCTCAGCGCAGCGGTGCTCGTGCTCGAAATCGAAATCGAAAGGGGCATTGCCGAAGGTAACGGCAAACGCGGCAGGAAGGATCGCGGTCGATTTTTCGAGATCGCGCGTGGGTCGGCTTTCGAGTGCGCCGCGATCCAGGATCTGCTGACCGCCTCGGGCGGTCTCGACGCGGAATCGAATGCCGAATTGAAACGGAAACTCCAGCGTACGGTTTCGATGCTGACGCGGATGGTGATGAAGACGGACGCCGTCTCTGAATCGCAAGCGGGGTATCATGCGACGATCGATTACGATTTCGAGCACGAACCACGAACCACGAACTAAGAACTAAGGCGTCGCGTCAAAATAAGTTGACGATTTCTTCGTGCGGCTGGAGTGATAATGTAGCCCAGTCCCCCTACACTTAGTCCCCCTACACTTAGTCCCCCTACACTTAGTCC
>SLMF01000074.1 GCA_007133715.1 Planctomycetaceae bacterium | reverse complement strand
CGGATCGGCATACGGATCGTGGACACTAGCCCGCAGCTGCTGCTGCTGGCTCGTTCCCGGTGGACCCGGACCGGGTCCTAGACCCTGGCAGGCCCCGATCAAGGCCAGCAGCAGCAACCCGGTCCCTGCGCGAAAACAATGAATCATGCCCGTCGACCCTTCCCTTTCTTCACCCGCGGTTCCCCTTCCCCCGGTTCCTGCCGATCATACGCATTCGGCGGGAACACGTGAAGAGGAATTATGAAGAACAACCGTGCCGATCTTGGGGTCTGACCCCACGATCCAAGAGAGGCTCGGGGCAGGGGATGACCAATTGTTCCGGAGCGTGAGCGGCTGTTAGAATGGGGTGGGTCCGGTTCGGCTTGGGGAGCGTGCGATCGGAGGGGGTCGCGGAGCGCGGGGGGGCCGGCGAGAGTTCTCACGAGAGGTGGAAGCTGGGAGCGGAGATGAGTACAGCAGATGCGGGCGATCTGCCCCCGGGAACGCGGGTTATCTTTTTGGACCAAACCGGATCGAAATCGGTCGAGGCGTTGATCGCCGATTCGGTGACGGTGCAGCGGATCTTGCCGCAGGTGATCACCAAGCTACGTCTGCCGGCCTTGGGGCCGGAGGGGCAGCCGATGAGCTACAGCCTGGACCATGAAGAGGGGGGGCAGCGATTACGTGAGGAGCAGACTTTGCCCGAGGCAAACGTGCACGACGGCGATCATTTGATCGTCTACCCGGAGATGGTAGCCGGCACCGCAGCCTGGTCAGCATCGTAACTGGCGGGGCCCTGGCGGAAGCCAAGTGGGCAAACTTTTCGGGAGACATTTGATGCGTGGTTCCCCTCGTTCCCGCCGATTGGCGAACGACCGGTTGGCCCTGCTCCGTTTGCAGCGGGAGAGTTCGATTTTCGAATTCGAAACTCCGGAGGCGGAAGGTGACGAGCTGCCGGAGGAGTATCGGTTGAGTTTTCGCGGCCGGGGACTGTATCGCAGTTTGGGCGAGTTGACGGTGCGGGTGCGGGAGTGGCATGAGGTGCGGGTCCGGTTGGGTGCCAGTTATCCGCGGATGATGCCGGAGTTATTTTGGGAAACCCCCATTTTCCATCCGAACATCTCCTCGCAGGGCGTGGTTTGTTTGGGCGGTTTCAGCACGCACTGGGCCCCCAGTCTGCAACTGGACCGCTTGTGCGAGCTGCTGTGGGACATGATTCGATATCAGAACTACGATATTAGCAACCCGTACAACTGGGAGGCGGCCCATTGGGCGCGGAATCAGCGTGAATACAGTTTTCCGGTGGATCCCCGGCCGTTACGGACCCCGCGGGCGGCGGCAGTCGGCTCCGACCCGGCGGTTGCACGCGGGGAGCGGGGCGAGTTCCCGTTACCCGAGGCACCCGAGGGAGCAGCCGAATTGTTCGATCCCCCGCCGATCGTTGCGGAGATTGTGTTCTTGGACGATTCGCCGGGTTGAAACGGGGAAGGGCACGTTGCGGGGACGAGCGTTCCCTGGCGGACGCTCCTGCGGCACCTTTCATGGGAAGGCAAGGCGAGACGGATGGCGGATCAACGGCTGCGGATCGACGAACACGATCGCTATGCCCGCTTGCGGTTGATCTCATGGTGGGATCAATCGCGATTGGAGCGAGCTCGGGTGATGGTGGTGGGTGCCGGCGCGTTGGGGAATGAGGTTCTGAAGAATTTGGCTTTGGTGGGGGTTGGCCGGTTGGAGATTGTCGACCTGGACTGTGTCGAGACGTCGAATTTAGCTCGGTCGGTGCTGTTTCGGTCTGGGGACCAGGGTCGAATGAAAGCCGAGGCGGCGGCGGCGGCGGTGCGGGTCTTGAATCCCCGGGTCCAAGCGCAGGCGGTTTGCGGGAACGTCGTGACCGCGGTCGGCTTGGGGCGGTTTCTCCACGCGGATGTGGTGATCGGCTGTGTGGACAATCGCGAAGCCCGCTGGTGGATCAACCGCTGCTGCTGGAAGATGGCTCGGCCCTGGATCGATGGCGGCATCCAGGAATTGAGCGGGGTGGTCCAGGTATTCACGCCTCCCGCAGGTGCCTGCTACGAATGCGGGATGACGGAAGACGATTACCGGCTGATGAATCTGCGTTACGGTTGTCCGCTACTCAGTCCGGAGCGCGTGGCGGAGGGTCACGTTCCCACGACGCCGACCATCGCCGCGATGATTGGCGGCTGGCAGGCGCAGGAGGCGTTGAAGCTGTTGCACGGGTTGCCGGTGGGAGCGGGCGAGGCGTTGGTTTACAATGGCGAGTCGAACCGTTTCTATCGCACGCAGCTTCCTCGGCGTGAGGACTGTTTGAGTCACGAGCTATACCGGCCGCTTTTGGAATTGCCCGCGGCATCGGCGGGCGGTTCGGCGAGCCGGCTGTTCGGCCTGCTTCGCGCGTGGCCGGAAGTACGCTTGCCGCCGGATTCGTCGTTGAGTCTGGTGCTGGACCGCGATTTACTGGTTTCGGTTCACTGCCGGGCATGCGGTTGGGAGCAAAGGGTGATGCAGCCCTTGCCGCTGGCGGCCCGCCGCGACGGCAGCTGTCCTGACTGCCGTGAACCGCTCCGCCCGCAGACGGTGCACCGCATCCGGGAGAGTTCGCATTTGGCCGATTACGCACTTTTCCAGTTAGGGGTACCGGCCTACGACGTGGTCCGTGTGGAATCCGGTTCGCTCGCCTGGTTTGTTCTGCTGGCGGGGGATCGCGAAGTGTCGGAGGGCCGTGATGCGTGATGACGGGTTGCATTTCGGCACGTTGCAGCGGTGGCGACCGAGCGTGGCGCAGGTCCGCCCGGACAGGGATCCGCGGTTTGCGGTCGTGGCGTTGTGCGATCCCCGGCCCGCGGACCTGCCGATTTTTGTGGAACTGGATACATTCCGCGACATCGACCGGCACGCACGCTCGGACGTCCGCGTCGAATTGGGGGGAGTACTGCTGGGAACGGCCTGGCAGGATGCGGCGGGCGAGCTATGTCTGGCGGTCCGGCACAATTTGCGCGCGAACTTCACGCGAAACCGAGCAGGCAGCTTGACATTCACCCACGCGACCTGGTCCGACATCACGCGTCGGCGGCGAGCGCTGGCGGACGAGTTGCGGATTGTCGGTTGGTACCACACGCATCCCGGCTGGGGCGTGTACCTGTCGGGATGGGATCAGTTCATCTGCCGTCACTTCTTTTCGGCCCCCTGGGACGTGGCCCTGGTCCTGGATCCTTGCCGGGGCCAGCGAGATTGGTTTCAATGGAGTTCGGGAGCCGCGGGACCGCCGCGGCGAGTGGGCGGCTACTTCTTGGTCGCCGCGGACCATCGCCGAGGGGAACTCGAACGATTCGCCGCCTCTCTGTGCGGACCCGTGGGAGAGAGCATGGACGGGTGAGTGACCTAATTTCACCGGGTGGCATGAACCATGCCCGTATTCGTCATTCTGATTTTCATACTGCTGCTGGTGTTCCTGCTGCTGGCCGCGGTCGGTGCGGGAGTTCGCAGTGATCCGGTGTGGTGTTCGGTGTATCGCCAGTTGGCTTGCGCGTGTGGGGGCACGTTCCAGGGCCGGCCCCGGGTTTCGCCCCGTGTCACGTTTTCTTACGAGGGCAGAACCGTCGATGTGGAACGAGTGCCGCGAATCTCGCTGGGCGGTCTGCAGCGACCGGCAACCCGGTTTCGGATCCCCTGGCCGGATCCGCGGTTGTCGGGTCGCATCAGTCACCCACGGCGGTTGGCCTGCCCGCCCGGCGATGCGGAGGAGAGCGTGTGCTGGACGGGCGATCGTGTTTTCGACAGGCAGTATGCGGTCATCAGTTCCGATCCTTCGCAGATCTTACGAGGGCTCAATCCGGGCGTCCGGTACTTGGCCGAGCGGTTGCGGCTTCAACCGCGGGCCGGTCCGCTGATCATCGAGATTCGGCGGGGACGCTTGGAGATCCTCAAGTTGGCCGAGTTCGGTCGGGCGAGAGAGTTGCAGGATTTTGTCGGCTGCAGTCTCCAGCTATTCGATCAGCTGCAGTTGAGCATCCGTCAGGAGATTTGCTTTCTGGAGCAGGCGGCGGTTCAGCCGTTGGCCGGGGTGATTTGCGCGGTCTGTGCGGGGGTGATCGAGCGGGACCTGGTCTTCTGCCCGCGGTGCAAGACCGCAGTCCATCGCGATTGCTGGCGTTTTATCGGCAAGTGTGCGACCTACGGCTGCGGTCAGCCGGAATTCGAGACCCCGCAGACCGCCCCGACCGTTGTCTTCCGGCCGCCCACACCTTAGACTCGACAGAAGGAAGGTCCCGTTCCGGAACCCCTTGTTGATGGAGGCCTGCGATGACAGCGTACCAGGGACTGACGATTGGGATTCCCCGCGAAATCATGCCGGGGGAACAACGGGTCGCGGCGATCCCCGAGACCGTACGGCAGATGGTCAGCAACGGCGCGCGGGTGCTGGTCGAAACCGGGGCTGGCCGAGGCGTCTATTTCTCGGACCGGGCCTACCAGGAGGCTGGTGCCCACGTGGTGCAGGACCCTCGCACGCTGTTCTCACAATCCCAGCTGATCCTGAAGGTCAAGGAGCCGCAAATCAACCCTTCGCTGGAGGAGCACGAAGTCGATTGGATGACGGCTGGCAGCACGCTGGTTTGTTTCCTGCATCCGGCCAACCCGGGGAATCATGCCGTTGTGCGACGCTTGGCCGAAAAAGGGGTTGTGAGCTATTCGTTGGACAGTATCCCCCGCATCCCGCGGGCCCAGCACATGGACGCTTTGACGTCGATGAGCACGGTAGCGGGTTACAAGGCGATGCTGCACGCGGCGGATCGACTTGCCCGTTTCGTGCCGATGATCCCGACCGATGCGGGCATCTTGGAGCCGGCGCAGGTGCTGGTGGTCGGCACGGGCGTGGCGGGTCTGCAGTCGCTGGCCGTGGCCAAGCGTCTGGGCGCCCGAGTCTGTTTTCTGGACATCCGGCCGGAGGCGGAGGAGCAAGCGCGCAGTCTGGGGGCGACTCCGATTTCTTTCGACTTGCCCGCGGGTGCGGGAGTCGGGCCGGGCGGATACGCCCGCCGCTTGTCCGAAGAACAGTACGCTCGGGAACGAGCGGTCTTGGCCCCGGTGGTTGCGGAGAGCGATGTGGTGATCCTGTCCGCGCTGGTCTATCGCGAGCGTGCTCCGATCCTGCTCGAACCCTCGATGGTCCAAGCCATGCGAAAAGGTTCCGTGATCGTGGATGTGGCCGTTGACCAGGGCGGGAACTGCAGCGTCACACGAGCGGGCGAGGAATTCTGGTACCATGACGTGCTGATCAGCGGCCTGCTGAACATTCCGGGCCAGCTGGCGATCGACGCGACCCGGATGTTCGCCCACAACCTGTTCCAGTACGTCGAGCATCTGGTGGTCGAGGGGCAGATCGATCCGGAAGCGGACGATGAAATCCTTCGTGAAGCGTTGGTAACCCAGCACGGGAAGGTGGTCCATGCCGGTACGCTGCAAGCCATGCGGGAGATGAGTGGTTAAGAGGGAGCAGGGGAACCGGGGAGACGTACGCATGCCGACGTTAGTTCTGTTTGTATTCGTGGTAGCTTGTGCCCTTTTGGGATACCGAGTGATCGCGGCGGTGCCGCCTTTGCTGCACACGCCGTTGATGTCCGGGATGAATGCCCTTTCGGGGATCACCCTGCTGGTGGCTTTACGGGCATTGTCTCACGAGTCGAGCGTAACGCCGTTGTCGATGGCCGCGGTGGTGTTGGCGACCGCCAACGTGGTGGGCGGCTTTTGGGTGACCGAGCGGATGCTGCGGATGTTCCAGCGGCCGGGTAAAGAGGAGGAGGGAAGATGATGCCGTGGACCACGGATTTCCTGCTACCTGCCGTGCTGACGCTGGGTTTCCTGCAGGGTCTGCGTTGGATGCGATCGCCCGAGACGGCGGTGCGTGGCAACCGGCTGGGTGCTGGCTGCATGGCTTTGGCGGTGGCGTTCGCCGTGTGGCGTCACGGGGTGTTCTGGCTGCCGCAAGCCTGGACGGCTTTGGTGCTGGGAGCCGCTCTGGGGCTGGCCCTGGCGCACCGCGTGAAGACGATCCAGATGCCGCAGTTGGTGGCCTTGCTGAACGGATTTGGCGGTGCGGCCTCGGCCTTGGTCATCGCCGCGATGATTCCCGATCTGACTCCGGCTGCGGGACCGTGGTCTTGGCTGACCGCCGCAGCGGCTTTGTCCGTCGGCAGCGCGACGTTCAGCGGCAGTCTGGTCGCGGCGGGCAAACTGCAAGGCTACCTGGCGGGTCGGCCGTTGCGATTTACTGGTCAGAACCTGCTGCTCCGCGGCCTGGGGGCCCTGGGGTTGTTCCTGCTGGCGGCGGCCGGTGTGCTGCAGCAGCCCGGCTGGCTGTTCGCTCTGACCGCCCTGGCACTGCTCTACGGCTTGCTGCTGGCAATGCGTGTGGGCGGTGCCGACATGCCGGTCGTGATCTCTTTCTTGAACTCGCTGTCCGGGATCGCGGCGGCGATCAGCGGCCTCGCCCTGCAGTCCCCGCTGGCCGCCGGCGTCGGCACGCTGGTCGGCGTGGCCGGCCTGATCCTGACCCGCTTGATGTGCCGAGCGATGAACCGCAACCTGGCCGCGGTGCTGGCCGGGTTCGCCACGGCTGACCAGGAACGGCCCGGCGAAGCCGGAGGCGAACCGGCCGCCGCAACCCGAGCCTCCGACTCGGACTCCGACTCAGCTCCGCTGGACGCTTCGCACATCCCCGCTCTGTTGCAAGCCGCTCGCCGCGTGCTGATCGTCCCCGGTTACGGCATGGCTTTGTCCCAGGCCCAACAGGCTGTCAAAAACTTGATGGATGCCCTGGAAGCAGCGGGCAAAGAAGTCAAGGTGGCGGTGCATCCCGTGGCCGGTAGGATGCCCGGACACATGCACGTGCTGCTGGCGGAGGTGGGCGTGGGAGTCGACAAATTGTACGACATGGCCAAGATCAATCACGAGTTTGCCGAGACCGATGTGGTGGTGGCGGTGGGCGCCTGCGACGTCATCAACCCGGCGGCGACCACGGCCAAAGGCACCCCGATCTCCGGCATGCCCATCCTGCGCGCGGTGGACGCTCGCGCCGTGATCGTCTGCAATCTGGATGAGCAGCCCGGTTATTCGGGGGTGGCCAACACACTGTACCAAGACCCCCACGTCATCACCTGCTGGGGCGATGCGGCCCAGACGGTTCCCGAGCTCACCCGCCAGTTTGCTTCAGTTACCTGACCATGCGCGATCTTGACGAGTTGTTCGCCGCTTTGGCCCGTTCCCGCTTCCGCCGCCGGTTCCGGCTGGGCGACCGGGAGCGGGCGTACCTTGAGCAGAGAGGGCTGGAGACGATCCTCGAGCATGCCGAGCAGTTTTTGCGCGAGCGTCTGGGAGCGGCCCAGCCGCGAAACGACGGGCGTCAGACGCCTTTCCGCGGCCACCCCGTGTTCATCGCCCAGCACGCCACCGCCACCTGCTGCCGCAAATGCTTGGCCAAATGGCACCGCATACCCCAGAACACGGCGCTCCGCCCACACGAACTGGAATACGCGGTCCGCGTGATCCGCCACTGGTTGGAGACCGGCTGGGATTGATCCGCCCGGCCCCGCGGCTCACCGCGTTTCGCGGACGCGATCGGCCAGCGGGTCCTGCCAGTTCTCCACGCGGAAGTGGCGGGCGTAGGCTCCGTAGTCGTGAAACCAGAGACGTTTGCCAAGCGCATAGGCCCAGCTCTTCTCGGGGATCGACAGGTCCGGGTCGTATTGCGAACGTCGCGATTCCAGTTGCGATAACTCCTCGAACACCGTACCCCGCGCGGTACTGTCGCGGGCACCGTGACGTTCGGCCAACT
>SLMF01000532.1 GCA_007133715.1 Planctomycetaceae bacterium | reverse complement strand
TGTTGTCGAGGAAGAGCCGGGAGTCGGTGGTGGTCGGGGGAGCCGATGGCTTCCAGCATGTGCTCCGAATCACCGTGCTGGAGATCAGCGGCGGAAAGGTGAAATTGGGCTTTGACGTCGAGGCCGGTATTCCGGTCCATCGTGAAGAAGTATGGCAGCGGATCCGCGCACACGGCCCGTCGAACAGCCCAGCGGAAAGCAGGGCGGCGCCGGTTCTTCTGCCAGAGCCACGAGGGTAGAAGAGCCGAGCTTGCGAGCCGCCTCGCCGGCTTGGCCGCCGAAATCGACCGGTCACCGAAGACGGCATCCGCGCCTACACCCGCGGATCGCGCGACGGGCAAACCCGAAGCACCGGCAGAATCACCGTGGAAAACTGCACCGTCATCCGCATGCGCGGCGGGATTACGCTGACCTTGGCCGGAGCGCCGGCGCGGGTGGAGAATTCGACGGTCATCGACTGCGACCACGGCTACTCTCTGCCCAACAACAGTGTGGTCCGCAATTCGAGCGGCAACGCCGCTTTCGGTCCGCTGCTGATCATGCCCTACAGCCACAAACGCGGCGCCGACATCGAACTGGAGTTGATCCCGTCGCAAGAGACCCGCGGCGACCACCCCTTGGCGTCAATCACCGGTCGAGGCCACCGGATCCGCATCACCGCCGCCGAGGACGGCGAGCCCGCAACGCTGCGCCCGATCGTCGTCGGCCGCGTCCCCGGCGGGCGATATACATCGGACAACAGCAGCGAGGAGGAATTGCGCAGCCGGCATCGAGCCCACAACATCGTGCTGCGGAACCTCACCCCCCATCCCGTCCTCCTCACGCCATACGCCCACGACGGCGAAATCCACAGCCGCGGCCCCCTCACCGACCGGGGCGAGCGCAATCAATCGGAACGCCTCGCGGAACCGTGATTCCTGTCAGGTTCGGGAGCTTTACCTCGACCACGTGAAGTTCGGCGACCCGGCATCGGAGCGCGCGCATCAGTTCGCGAGCGAGAACAGCGAGGCGGAAATCGAAACCTCAGTCCGAGGAGGAGGAGGGCGAAGCGGCAAGCCGCGTGCCGACGGTCGCCAGCGAAGACCTGTTTCAGGGGGGAGGAGAACTGCAGATCCTTCACGAAGGTCAGGTGTGGTCAGCAGCCGGGAGGGCAGAAACACGACCGAGCCGACGTGCGGAATCATTACGTCGCGCAGCTACCATCCGGGGATCGCGCGGTGATGGAGCAAATCGAATCCTCGTTGTGTTCCATTTGTACGTGTGACGGGCACGAACTACGAACTAAGAACCGATTCACCGGCTACAGTCCATGGGGCCTGTTGGTGGGGTGCGGGGTCGTTGTCGTGAAACGGACTGGGTACATGTTCGTGGCTTTTTGTGATACTCTGGAGGCGTGCCGGGTGGAGAAATGGGGCAGTTTGCCAGACGTAAAGGGGGGATCAATATGACACGCGGTTTTGCCAGGCAGGCGTTGATTTGGGGTATCGGCATCTTGATCGCCGGAGTGGCTGGGGCCGAGTCGAGCCCGGGCGATGCGATGCTGGCCGAATATTTCCGGGTCGAGACCGCTCGACTCCGCGACGCCTGTTTGGCCGACGTGCAGGATCGCGAGGATTGGGAGCATCGTCGCGAGGAATACGTCCGCCAGTTGCGGGAAATGTTGGGATTGGACCCGTTGCCCGAACGGACCGATTTGCGGGCCACGGTGACCGGTCGGACGGAGCGGGAGGAGTTTGTGGTCGAGCGACTGCATTTTCAATCGCTGCCCGGATTGTATGTCACGGCCAATCTGTACCTTCCGCGAGAGTTGAGCGAACCGGCGGCTACGGTCTTGTACGTCTGCGGCCACGGTTCCTCGCGTCGCGACGGGGTCAGTTATGGGAGCAAGGTCGCTTACCACCATCACGGGGTGTGGTTTGCGCGGCACGGGTTTGTCTGCCTGATCATCGACACCCTTCAGTTGGGGGAAATCGAGGGGGTTCATCACGGCACGTATCGCTATGACCGCTGGTGGTGGCTGAATCGCGGCTACACGCCGGCGGGTGTCGAGGCGTGGAACTGCATCCGTGCTTTGGACTATTTGGAGACGCGGCCCGAGGTGGATCCGGATCGGATGGGGGTCACGGGTCGCAGTGGCGGGGGCGCTTACAGCTGGTGGATCGCGGCGTTGGACGAGCGGATTCGGGCGGCGGTGCCGGTGGCGGGGATCACGGACCTGGAAGACCATGTGGTGGGCGGTTGTGTCGAGGGTCATTGCGACTGTATGTACTTGGTGAATACGTACCGTTGGGACTATCCGCAGGTCGCCGCGCTGGTCGCTCCGCGGCCGCTGTTGATCAGCAACACGGACCGCGATCGGATTTTTCCCTTAGAGGGCGTGATTCGGACGCATGCCCGCGTGCGGGAGATTTACGGTTTGTACGGTGCGAACGAGCGATTGGGTTTACAGATCACCGCGGGGCCGCACCGCGACACGCAGGAGTTGCGGATCCATGCGTTCCGCTGGTTGAACCAGCATTTGCGGGGCGACGATTCGTTGATCGAGCGGGCGGCGGAGCGGATTTTCGAGCCCACGGATTTGCAGGTTTTTCAGGAACTACCGGACGACCAGATCAACACGCAGATTGACGAGACGTTTGTCCCGCAAGCGGAGCCCGAGTTGCCGGAGTGCGGGGAGCAATGGCGGGAGCTGCGCGACGGTTGGTATCAGGCTTTGCGCGAGAAGACGTTCCGCGGCTGGCCCGCTCCGGAGTCGCTGGAGCTCGAGCCTCTGTTTTCGGCAGAGCGGCAGGGAGTTCGTCTGGAGGGTTACCGATTTGCCAGCGACCACACGTTCCGGCTGCAGTTGATCGTAGCGGAACCCGCCGAAGCGGCAGCCGGTGCGGCCGTAGAATTGCACGTGCTGGAGCAGGAGGGTTGGGAGACCCTCTTGGCCACCTATGGCTGGGCGTTTTCTGAGGAGCTGGGGCTCGCGGTTCCGAGCGAGTCGGGAGCGGTTGAGGGAGCGTTTCGCGAGGCTGCGAACCGCATGGCGGGCTCGGGTCGCGTGCGCGTCTACGTGGCTCCGCGAGGAGTCGGCCCGACGGCTTGGGATCCCAGTTCTCGGGCGCAGATCCAGATCCGCCGCCGGTATTACCTATTGGGCCAGACGTGGCAGGGGATGCAGGTTTGGGACGTGCGGCGGGCGATCGGCGCGTTGCGCAGCGTCCGGTCCGGGCGGTTCGAGGACTCGCCGTTGGAGGTTCACGCCCGCGAGCAGATGGCGGGCGTGGCCTTGTACGCCTCGCTGTTCGAAGCAGGGATCACCCGTTTGGTGCTGGACCAACTGCCGGCCTCGCATCGCCAGGGGCCGTATCTGTTGAACGTCACGCGATACCTGGATTTGCCGCAGACGGTGGCGCTGGCAGCCGAGCGTGTTCCGGTCACGCTGAGGAATGCGGAACCGGAGGACTGGTCCTATCCGCAACAGGTCGCTACCCTTCTGGACTGGCCCGAGCAGCGATTGCAGTTCTCGAGTCCTTGAGCGAACTCTTTTTTCCACTTCAGCAAGCAGGAACGATACGCCCATGAGTCATCCTTGGATTGCAGAGCGAACCCGCGCCTTTGACAGCAGCGGGATCCGCAAGGTTTTTGATTTAGCAGCCCAGATGGAGAACCCGATCAATCTTTCGATTGGTCAGCCTGATTTTGCGGTCCCGGAGCCGGTGCAACAGGCCTGCATTCAGGCGATTCAGAGCGGCAAGAACAGTTATTCGCTGACGCAGGGCGCCCCCGTGTTACGGGATAAGCTGCAGGCCCAGATCGACGAGGAATACGGTCATGCCGACCGCCGGGTGTTTGTCAGTTCGGGGACCAGCGGCGGATTGGTGCTGTCCGTGCTGTCGCTGATCAATCCGGGCGACGAGGTATTGGTGTTCGACCCGTTCTTTGTGATGTACAAGCCGCTGGTCGATCTGGTAGGGGGGCGGACGGTATTGATCGACACCTACCCGGATTTCCGGATCGACCCGCAGCAAGTGGCTCGGTCGCTGACGCCGCGGACGAAGATGATTTTGTTGAACAGTCCCTCGAACCCGACGGGCGTGACGGCGGGCGAGGACGAGATCCGCGGTTTGGCCGAACTGGCGGCCGAACGTGAGATCGCGTTGGTGTCGGACGAGATCTACCGCCAGTTTTGTTATGACACGCCGTTTGTGTCGCCGGCGCGGTTCAATGACCAGACGATTGTGATTGACGGGTTTTCGAAGAGTCATGCGATGACGGGTTGGCGAGTTGGCTATGTGCATGGTCCGGCGGAGATTGTGGACACGATGACCAAGCTGCAGCAGTACAGTTTTGTCTGCGCCCCGCATCCGGCACAATGGGCGGCGGCCACGGCGATGGAGGTGGGAATCGACCAGCATCTGGAGGCTTATCGTCGCAAGCGCGACCTGATTTGCGAGGGACTGGGGGATCGCTACCAGTTGGTGCGTCCGAACGGTGCGTTTTACGCTTTCCCACGGGCTCCTTGGGGTACGGGCACCGAGTTTGTGACGGAGGCGATCCGCAACAACCTGTTGATCATTCCGGGCGGGATCTTCAGCCAGCACGACACGCACTTCCGCATTTCGTACGCCGCGGACGACGACGTCATCCGGCGTGGCATCGACGTGCTCTGCAAGCTGGCCGATGGTCCGTTGAAATAGGCTGGCAGTTCGCTTCACGGGTCCGCGGTTGGTGTTCCGTCGGGCAGGGGCCGCACGTACCTGCGAATCGACTCCATCGTCTTCGGACCAATTCCGGGCACGCGTTGCAGATCGTCAAGCTGGGTGAAGGGTCCTTGGGTATCCCGAGATTCGATAATCCGCTGGGCCAACACCTGGCCGATGTTCGGCAGCAGGCTCAGTTCGACCCAGTCGGCCGAGTTGACATCGACTTGGAAGTGCAGCGGCAGGGGCGGCTGTTCCTGGATGTCGATCACCCCGTCGGCGGGGTGGATCAGGAGCAAGCCCCAGGAGGCGATCAGCAGGAGGGAGCCGCCGACGAGGGTGGCAATCGCCGCTTGGTCCACGCGTCGGAGCAGTATCCCGTGTTTCGCGGCATCGGGGTTTGGCGTGGGTAGATCGGGAGTTGTCATTGCGGGACGCCCTGCTGCCGGGATCGGACGGCTCCTGCTATTATGGTAGATTGGCAGTGCGAAGTGAAGTGGTTGTCAAACCTCGGTTCCACCGGCGCGGGGCCGATGGGGCGCGGTTGTGAGGGCGAGTGGATGATGGAAAAAGAGTTTACGCAAATCGAATGGGGTTCGCGAGTCGAGGACGACTGTCGCCAGATTGTGCGGTTGGCCGTGCGAGAGGACTTGGACCGTTCCTATGATTGGACCAGTGTGGCATTGGCGGGTGGTGACGCGACGGGTCGTGCGGCGGTGGTGGCGCGGAGCGACGGCGTGGTTGCGGGGGTGCGTGCCGGGGCGGTGGTGTTGGACGAGATGGAGATCGAGGCGAGTTGGGAGCCGCGGGTTGAGGATGGCGAAGCGATTGAGGCGGGTCAGGAGTTGGTCGTCTTCGGCGGCCGGATTCGCGACATGCTGGCGGCGGAACGGTTGTTGTTGAATCTGATCGGGCGCTTATCGGGGATTGCCAGTCAGACGGCCCGTTATGTGGCGGCGATTCGCGGCACGGACGCCCGGCTGTACGACACTCGCAAGACCACGCCGGGTTGGCGGCGGTTGGAGAAGTACGCGGTCCGCTGCGGGGGGGGTAACAATCATCGCACGGGGCTGTTCGACGCCGTGTTGATCAAGGACAATCACTTGGCCCTGACGGGGCTGACGCCGGCCGAGGCGGTGCGACGGGCTCGCGATTTTCTGGCCGAATTGGAGTGGAGCGGGGCTCGGCCCGAGATGATCGTCGAGGTCGAAGTGGACACGCTGGGGCAGCTGGATGAGGTGTTGTCGGCGGGGCCGGATATCGTGTTGTTGGACAACATGAACCCGGACCAGCTGCGGCAGGCCGTGGCCTTGCGTGATGCTTCGCAGACGGGGGTCCAGTTGGAAGCGTCGGGGGGGATCGCTTGGGAGACCCTGCGTGCGATCGCGGAAACGGGGGTCGAGCGGATCAGTGTCGGGGCCCTGACGCATTCGGCGATGTCGCTGGATGTCGGTTTGGACTGGAAATCATCCTGAGCGGGAGGATCGTGTTGCCATGGGCGAATTGCGACCCGAGTTCGAACAGCTCGAGCAGCGTCTGCGGGCTCAGTACAACGAGCTGGCCGAGCTGGCGGGCTCGCTGGCCCACGAGATCAAGAATCCGTTGTCGGTGATCCGGATGAACATGGATCTGTTGGCCGAGGACTTCCAAGCGGTCGAGACGCCGGCGGAGCGGCGTGGTTTGGCGAAGATCCAGACGGTGCAGAAGCAGTGCAGCCGATTGGAGAACCTGCTGCGGGACTTCTTGAAATTTGCGCGTCTCCGCGATCTCGAGTTGCTGCCCGGTTGTTTGAACGAGATCGTGGAGCGGGTATTGGACATGTTCGGCCCGCAGATGCAGGATCAGGGAGTGGATTGCGTACGTTATCTGGATGCGGCGTTGCCGAGCATCAAGCTGGACGAACAGACGCTGCATTCTGCGTTGCTGAACCTGATCAAGAACAGTCTGGAGGCGATGCCGTCGGGCGGCCAGTTACTGGTGCGGACACGGATGACGCGCAGCGGGGTGGCCTTGGACTTGATCGACACGGGTTGCGGGATGGACAACCAGACGGCCATGCTGATGTTCGACGCTTTTTATTCCACGAAGAATCAGGGTTCCGGCCTGGGTTTGCCCACGGCACAGAAGATCATCGAGGCTCACGGGGGCCGGATCAGCGTGGAGAGCGAGCTGGGGCGTGGGACGCAGTTCACGATCGAATTTCCTCAGCCCGCGCGGATTCGCTGAAGACAGCGGGGCCCGTCGCGCGGGCCAAACTCGCGTTCAAACCTTGCCGACCGGGGCCAAATACAGCGTGAATTCGTCCTGGCCATCCACTCGTAGCAGCCGATCCATGGCCTGTTGGTCGTAGGCCGCCACGGCACAGGTGCCGGCACCGATGGCCGTGCTGGCCAAATACAGGTTCTGGCAGACGTGGCCGGCGTCCAGGAGGATCACGCGATGGGCGGCCAAGCCGTACCGCCACTCCATGCGGTAGGGCACGGTGGTCCAGAAGAAGACGGCCGCGCCGCGGGCAACGAATGCCTGGCCCAGAGTCGCCGCGGTCAACTTGGCATGCACCCGGGTTTCGGAAAACTCCCACAGCAGCTGATGTTCCAGCGGCAGGTAGCGGTAAAAGCCGGGAGTCAGATCGGCCACGTTAAACAGGCACAGATAGGTCTCGAACGCATGGCGGCAGCCGGCCGAGGGCACGGTGCGAAAGACGTTCGGGGTTCCGGTCTGGTGGACGCCCTGCGTGGCCCAGAGAAGGAACGCCAGTTCGTCCAGCGACAGGCTGGCGTCTCGGAAGCTTCGGCAGCTGCGGCGTATCGCGATCAGGGTCGGGAGGTCGGGCAGCGAGCCCAGGTGCCACTCGTCGGGTCGGGGCAGATCGATTCGGACGGCATCGGCGGGGAACGGTTTTTCCACCGGCGGCCGCGGCACGCCCTGGTGTTGATCCGTGCAGGAGAAATCCAGCTGCTGGCGGATCGTATCCCGCAGGAACGCGCGTGATTCGGCCAATGACGGATGGCGAGTCATGGGTTAACGTAGTTCGTAGTTCTTAGTTCGTGGTTCGTAGTTCGTAGTTCGTGGTTCGTGGTTCGTGGTTCGTGGTTCGTGGTTCGTGGTTCGTGGTTCGTGGTTCGTGGTTCGTGGTTCGTGGTTCGTGGTTCG
>SLMF01000242.1 GCA_007133715.1 Planctomycetaceae bacterium | reverse complement strand
TGGGCCTCACGCTGCTCGACCAGCTCGAACGCCTCCGACGTCGGCCGTTCTTGGGCCCATTGCCGCGCGCTGTCGACCTGTTGCTGGGCACGCAGCAGGCTCACGGTTTCCCACCGCTCGATCAGGGTGGGCGAGTCACAGAACTGGCGGCCTTTGGAGAGCGTTTGCTGCGCTTCGAAATACTGTTCCCGTTGTTCGTAGTAGTCGGCCAACTGGAGATAAGCCGTCTCGTCCTGCGGATTCCGGGTGATCGCTTGTTCCATCCGCTGGCGGGGGGTCAGCTTCAACGTCTCCGCCGCCGGTTCGCTTTCGCCCCCGGGGGGTGGGGCCGTTCGTTGCGGACGGTCGTCTTCCGTCGCAACATCTGCTTCGGAGGGTACGTCGCGGGAGTTTGCGGCCTTTCGACGCGTCTGCTCGACAATCAACGCCGCAATCCATCGCGGCGGCTCGTCATCCCGCGGCGTGACCTGTTCGACAACCCGCCAGTGGTGGATCGCTTGATCGAAGCGTTCCAGGACGGTGAGCGCACGGGCGGCCAGCCGATTCAATTCCGCGTGCTCCGGACACGCTTTCAGCCCCCCTTGTGCGTAGAGCAAGGCCGAGTGCGGATGGTTGCTGACCAGGCAGGCGTTTGCTACACGCGCAAAGATATCACCATTTCGGGGTGAGTTCCACAGTAATTCCAGCCCCATCTTTAGTACCTGCCCCCAATCTTGGGATTCTTCCATGTCATCAAGAGCGGCAAGCGAAACGGCAGGCCGCGACGGGACGGATTCAGCCCCCCTCTCGGCCGTTCGGGCTAGATTCCTCAGTAAAGCCTCGCCATACTGGACAGAAGCTGGATCGGCCGACGCGCAGTTCGCCAAACACTGGTGCACCTGCCGGCGATCGCAGTCGGCCGCCTGCATCCGTTGCATAGCCTGCTCGTACTGTTGCTCCACCTGACGTCGTTGGAACGCGTTCAACCGCGACACAGCGGGACTGGGGGTGGGGCGGGAGTTGTGGGAAGATTCTCGACACATGGTTGGGGTGCGCAAAGTCCTTGGGCATGACCGCTGAACGACCTCTAGGCAAAGTTTACTTAATCGGGGCCGGTCCTGGCGACCCGGGTCTGATCACGTTGCGGGGCGTCGACTGCCTGAAACGTGCCGAAGTACTTTTATACGACTATTTGGTAAACCCTCGAATTATCGAGCATGCCCCCGCGGATGCGGAACGCATCCGCCTGGGTCGGCACGGGCGCGAACGGGTGTGGACCCAGGCGGCCATCAATCGGCAGATGGTCGAATCGGCTCGCGCAGGAAAGATTGTGGTGCGGCTGAAAGGCGGGGATCCCCTCGTGTTCGGGCGGATGGCGGAAGAGCAGCAGGCTCTGATTGCGCAGGGCATTCCCTTCGAAATCGTACCGGGCGTGTCCTCGGGACTGGCCGCAGGCAGCTATACGGGCATCCCGCTCACGCACCGCGAGTTGGCCTCTGCGGTCGCCCTGGTCACGGGGCAGGAGTGCCATGCGAAGGCGGGCGATTCGCTGGATTATGAAGCTCTTGCTCGGTTTCCGGGCACGCTGGTTTTCTACATGGGGGTCACGACGGCGGCACATTGGTCGGCCGCGTTGATCCGGGCGGGCAAGCCGGCGGAGACGCCGGTGGCGATTGTGCGGAAATGCACGCTGCCCGAACAGCGCACGATCCGATGCCGTCTGGACCAATTGGGGGAACGGTTGCGGCACCCTTCGCCCGTCCGCCCGCCTGCGGTGGTGATTGTGGGCGCGGTTGCGGCGGCGGAACACGCTTTGGCCTGGTTCGAGCAGCGTCCGTTTTCCGGGCAGACGGTCCTGGTGACTCGGCCGGCGGAACAAGCCGGGGAATTGGCGGACATGCTGACCGAAATAGGTGCGGACGTTTGGGTCCAACCGGCCATTGCGATTTCAAGGCCCTCTGATTGGGGTCCCGTCGATCGCGCGATCGAGCGTTTGGATCGCTATGATTGGCTGGTTTTCTCCAGTGTCAACGGTGTGACGGCCTTTTTGAACCGTATGTTGGGTCAGGCGGATCTTCGCCGCTTGGGCGGTTGCCGCCTGGCAGCGATCGGGCCGGGCACGGCCGCGGCGTTAGACAAATACCATCTGCGAGCGGACTGTCTTCCGGAAGAATACCGTGCCGAGTCGTTAGCGGCGGCGTTGGCACCCCAGGCGTCGGGGCAGCGGTTCCTGCTGGTGCGAGCCAGCCGGGGTCGCGAGGTCTTGGCGGAAACGCTCCACGCGGCCGGGGGCAAGGTCGAACAGGTGGTGGCCTACGTCAGTTCGGATGTCCGGGAACCGGGCGAGGCGATCCGGCAGCGGTTGGTCGCGGGTCGGATCGATTGGATTACGGTGACCAGTTCCGCGATTGCTCGCTCGCTGATCGCCATGTTTGGTGACGAGTTAGCGCGGTCGAAATTGGCGACGATCAGCCCGATCACTTCGGGGGTTTTACGGGATGGCGGGTTCGCCCCGGCGGTTGAGGCCCGAGAATACACGATGGAGGGGCTGGTGGCGGCGATGCGAGCCGCGCTTTAGCCCTTGCCCATCGCGTGGGCCACCGGTATACTTTCGAGTTTCCCCTGCAAAAAATAAGGAATGATTCGAGATGAAAGAAGGCATTCATCCGCAGTACTACGAGACGGCGGTGACTTGCGGCTGCGGGAATTCCTTTCAGACCCGGAGCACCCGCAAGGAACTGAAGGTTGACATCTGCAACATGTGTCATCCGTTTTACACGGGCCGGTTGAAGTACGTGGACGCCGCGGGTCGGATCGAGAAGTTTCAGAGCAAGTTTGCGGCGGGCAGCTATGCCAGCCTGCAGCAGCCGAAGAAGAAGCCGACGAAGGCGGCCGGTTCGTCTTAGGGGTCGCCAGCGAGTTCGATGTGCCGGTTTCTGCTGGAAGGGGGCGCGACGGGTTCGCCGTGCGCCGATGATCTCTTGTTGCCGCGAGGCTGACGACGATGCGCGAGATGCTGGAAGAGAAGCTGACTCGTTTTGAGGAGTTAGAGCGGCAGATGTCCGATCCTGCCGTTTCGGGGGACTCCGCGCGCATGGCGGCCGCTGCTCGGGAACATGGAGCGATCGCGAAGCTTGCCACGAAGTACCGCCGTTTCCGCGAGTTGCTGGCGGAGATTGGTGGAGTTCAGGAGATGAGCGAGAGCGACGATCCGGAAGAGGCGGAGATGGCGGAAGCGGAACTGGAGGGGTTGCGGGCCCGCCGCGAGGCGCTTTGGAACGAGTTGCTGGATCTGACGATCGGGGGCGAGGATGCCAATCGCACGCGGTGTGTGATGGAAATCCGGGCCGGTACGGGCGGAGAGGAGGCGGCTCTGTTCGCCCGCGACCTCTACGAGATGTATCGCAAGCACGCGGACGGCAAGGGTTGGAAAGTCGAATTGCTGGGCACCCACCCGACGGAATTGGGGGGGTTCAAGGAAATCTCGCTGGCCTTTGTCGGCGAGGGCGTCTACCGCGAGCTGCAGTACGAGAGCGGGGGTCACCGGGTCCAGCGGGTACCGGAGACGGAGGCCAAGGGTCGGATCCACACGTCGGCTGCCACCGTCGCCGTGCTGCCGGAACCGGAGGATGTCGAGATCGACTTGAAGCCGGACGATTATCGCAAGGACATTTTCACCGCCAGCGGTCCGGGTGGCCAGCATGTGAACAAGACGGCTTCGGCGGTCCGGCTGACGCACTTCGAGACCGGGATTACGGTTTCGATGCAGGACGAGAAGAGCCAGCATAAGAACTTGGCCAAGGCTTTGCGGATCCTGCGTTCGCGGTTGTACGAGCATTACGAGAGTCAGAAGGAGCAGGAGCGGGCTCAGGAGCGGAAGACGCTGGTCGGTTCGGGGGATCGCAGCCAGCGGATTCGCACCTATAATTTTCCCGAGAACCGGATGACGGATCACCGCATCGGTTTGACGCTTTACAAACTGGATCAGATCCTGGCTGGCGACCTGCAGCCGATCACCGACGCCCTGGTCGATCACGATCGCAATGCTTTGCGAGCGGCGATGTCGGTGGATTGAGCCGTCGTTTCGCCCAGCCGCTGGTCCTCTCACGGGAACGTGCGGACATGCCGGAATCGGAAGCTTGGACGGTCGGCCGCCTGCTGACCTGGACCACCGACTATCTCCAGCGGCAGGGTGCCGGCAGCGCTCGGCTGGATGCCGAGGTGTTGTTGGCCGAGGCCTTGGGTTGCCAGCGGATCGAGTTGTACACCGCCTTTCACGAGTTGGTCTCGGAGCAGGCTCGGAGCGTATTTCGCGGGCTGGTTCGGCGGCGTGCGGGTGGCGAGCCGGTGGCTTATCTGGTCGGCCACCGCGAGTTCTATTCGCTGAGTTTCGAGGTCACGCCGGACGTTTTGATCCCGCGTCCGGAGACGGAACATCTGGTGGTGGCGTGTCTGGAGATTTTGAAGGGTCGGCCGGAGCAACCGCCGCCGCGGGTGCTGGAGGTCGGCACCGGCTCGGCGGCGATTGCGGTGGCGGTCGCCCGTCATGCCCCGGCCTGCCGCGTGACGGCGGTCGAAATCAGCCCCTCCGCCTTGGCCGTCGCGCAGCGGAATGCCCAGCGGCACGGTGTGGCGGACCGCATCGAGTTCGTGCAAAGCGATCTGTTGGCAGCCGTGCCGCCCGAGCCGGTTTTCCAGGTGCTGATCAGCAACCCGCCCTACGTCAGCCGCCCCGAATGGCAGCAACTGGCGCAGGAAGTTCGCGAGCACGAACCGGAGCAGGCGCTGGTGGGCGGCGAGACGGGTATCGAGTTGATTCGCCGCCTGGTGAGCCAAGCCGATTCGCGGCTGGTACCCGGCGGCTGGCTGCTGTTGGAAATCAGTCCCATGATCCAGCAGGCCGTCCGCGGGATCCTCGACGAACGCCGCGTGTACCCCGACGTACGCCTTGTCAAGGATCTGGCCGGCCTGCCGCGAGTATTGATCGCCCGCTATCAACCGGCGAGCGACGCTTGCTGAACAAGGAATCCCGATGCCGACGCCGCTCGAATCCGCTTCCTCGCCTGCCGGTGGCGGGTTACTCTCCCGCAGTTTCCTGGCGTTGCTGGTGACTCAGTTCCTGGTGGCTTTGAACGACAGCATGTTCCGCTGGCTGGTGGTGCCGATCGGCAAGGATCTGATCGGTACGGATCGGGCCTTGGCGTTGGGCGGGGCCCTGTTCCTGCTACCGTTTGTGGTCTTCACCTCGCTGGCTGGCTATCTGGCCGATCGGTACAGCAAGCGGTCGGTGATTGTGGGTTGCAAGGTGGCCGAGTTCGTGATCATGCTCTTGGGGGTTTTGGCCATTCTCAGCGGCAATGTGGTCTGGATGCTGGTGGTGCTGTTTGCGATGGGGACGCAGAGTGCGTTATTCAGTCCGGCGAAGTACGGGAGCATACCGGAGATGGTGCGGCACGATCGGATTTCAGCGGCCAACGGCTGGATCGGGATGAGCACGATGCTGGCGGTGATTCTGGGCACGGTGGCCGGCGGATATCTGTACGATTGGACGACGTTGCAGCCGGCGGGAGCCAATGGGGTGTCCGAGGCGCCCGGCCAGTACCGCTGGTGGATATCGGCGGCAGCGTTGCTGGGGGTGGCCGGGTTGGGTTGGCTGGCCAGTTTGTTCCTGGGCCGGCTCTCGGCGGCGAATCCGTCGCGGCCGTTTCCCCGCAACCCGGCGGGCCAGACCGGCCGTGATCTGGCCGCCCTGTTTGCCAGTCGCCCCCTGCTGATGGCCGCTTTGGGCAGTGCTTTTTTCTGGTCGATGGGGGTGTTGGTCCAGTTGAACATCGACAAATTCGCCCGCCCCGGGCTGGTGGAAGACCAGCAGTACGTGGGCTACCTGCTGGCGATCATGACGCTGGGGATCGGTGTGGGCAGTGTGCTGGCCGGCTTGGCGTCTCGCGGGCATGTGGAAGTGGGCTTGGTGCCGTTGGGTGCCTTGGGCATGGTGCTGGCCCTGACGTTGTTGACGACCGTGCCGCCGGGGGACGGCCAGCCGTTTTCCGGGCCGTACCTGTGGGCCGGTCTGTGGCTGCTGGGGTTGGGGGTCGCAGCCGGGCTGTACGATATCCCGCTGTTGGCCTTTCTGCAGGATCGTGCGCCGGTCGAATCGCGGGGCCGGGTGCTGGCAGCTTACAATTTCGTGTCTTTCAGCGGGATGTTGATCGCTTCCACGGTTTTCTGGGTTTTGGCGTCGCCCCTGGATCTGAGTGCCCGGCAGATATTTCTTGCCTGCGGTCTGGCGATGGCGGCGGCGGCCCTGCTCGCCGCCTGGCTCGTGCCCCTGGCAGCGACGCGGGTGGTGTTCGGGGTGCTGATCCGTCTGCTGTATCGGATTCGCGTCCGCGGGTTGGAAAACGTGCCGAGGCAGGGCGGGGCGATGCTGGTCTGCAATCACGTCAGTTGGCTGGACGGGATCCTGTTCGGCTATCTCTGCCCACGCCGGATCTATATGTTGGCCGACGTCAGTAATCTGAAGGCCCCCTTCATTCGCCGTCTGGTCAAGGACGGGGAGGTGATCCAATTTTCGCCGGGGCAACGCCGCTCGGTGATCCAGGCGGTTCGCGAGGTGCGGCAGCGGCTGGAACGGGGCCAGTTGATCGGGATCTTTGCCGAGGGCGGGATCAGCCGCACGGGCCAGATCGCCGGGTTCAATGCCGGCTTTCTCACAATGCTGAAAGGCACGGGAGCCCCGGTAATTCCGGTCAGTCTGTACGGGCTCTGGGGCAGCATTTTCAGTTTTTCCGGGGGCCGTTTTTTCACCAAGCGGCCCCGGCTGCGGCGGCTGAGAATCTCCCTGGATTTCGGCACGCCCATCCCCCAGCCGACCGATGTCCAGACGGTGCGCCAAGCGGTCCAGTACCTGGCGACCCAAGCCAGTCTGCGGCCGGAGCACCAGCCGCTGGTGCCGGCTCGCCAGCTGCTACGCGTGTGCCGCCGCGACGGCTGGCGGAGCAAAGTGGCCGATGCCAGCGGGCAGGAACTCAGCGGCGCCCGGCTGTTGACTCAAGCTCTGCTGGTTCGCCGGTTGCTGCGGCGAGCGATACCGGCCGAGGAAAGGCGAGTCGGTCTGGCCCTCCGCCCCTCGCTGGCCGCAGTGATTGCCCATGCCGCCCTCGCCTTGGATCGGCGGGTCAGTATCAACCTGCCGCCGGACCTGCCGAGCGACCAGACGCGGAGCCGTCTGCAACAGGCCGGAGGCCGCTGGCTGCTGACCAGACGGGAAGAGCTGCCCGAGCAACAGGGCCAATCGTTGGCCGAGCCCATCTTGGATTGGCACGATCTGCTCGCCGGGGCCACCCCCGCGGACCGAACGATCGCCTGGTTCCAGGCACGGCTGCTGCCCGCGGCCTGGTCCGAACGGATCCTGGCTTTGCCGCGCATCCGACCGGAGGATCCTCTGACCGTCTTGTGGCCTGAAGACGCTGCCGAAACCGCACGGGGGGTCGAGTTGAGCCAGCGCAACATTGCGGCAAATGCCCAGGCGTGCGCCGAGGCTTTGCAGGTGGACCGTTACGATGTGCTGCTGGGCGTGCGGCCCTTCTGGTGCGCCGACGGCTTCACACTGACACTCTGGGCGACCCTGCTGGGCCGCCACCGGGCGGTGTTCGTCGAGCGGCCGGAAGATCGCCAGCAGCTGGCGGACGTATGTGGCCAACACCGGCCCACGCTCCTGCTGGCCACGCCGCACCTGCTGCAGCACTACACACAGACCATGCACCCGGACGCGTTCCGATCGCTGCAGTGCGTGCTGACCTGTCACCACGGCCTGGCGCCCGAGACGTGCGACGCCTTTGCCCAACGGTTTGGCGTGCGGCCTTACACGGGATATGGCCAAGTCGAGCTATCG
>SLMF01000574.1 GCA_007133715.1 Planctomycetaceae bacterium | reverse complement strand
TCGAGGTTCAAGCCGGGGCTCCGGTTACCAGTCCTGGTACGCGCCTCGGCGGAACGACGTCCTTATCGCTACCTCGCACCTCCTGTGAAGTTTGCCCTTGCGCTCTGAAGGGATGATGACGGTTTGTGGTCGAGCCGTCAGTATAACAACTCTTTGACGGTTGGGAAGACTTTTCCGCTATCTTGCGTCTGGACCGTCCAACACCTACAACATGATGTGCTATCACCGGCGGAATTCCTGCCGGGCATCCCCCGATCCTCTTTCCGCAAGGAGCACATCTCATGGAAAAATGGCCCCTCGGCGTATTCACAAGCATCGACGCAGGACTCGGCGTCAAACTGGAAGTTGCCCACGAATTGGGCGTCCCGACGATCCATCTGCACGCTCCCAACGCTGCGAATCGTTCGCCCGCCATTGCCGAACAGTTTCTGCAACGGTTGTCCACGATGGGAATCGTGACGACCGCCGTGTTTGGTGGTTTCGAAGGCGAAAGCTACGCGGATATCCCGACCGTGGTTCGCACGGTGGGTCTCGTGCCACCTGAAACCAGGGACTCTCGGGCTCGCGAGATGCGCGAGATCTCCGACTTCGCAAAGTGGCTGGGGTGCCGTGTTGTCGCGTTGCACTTGGGGTTCATCCCCCACGATTCCCAAGACCCTCTCTATGGGGATATTGTCAAGGTCACCGCCGACTTGTGCGACTACGTCAAAGACAATGGGCAGGATCTGCATCTGGAAACAGGGCAGGAATCCGCAGCCGGCTTGCTGCAGTTCCTGAAGGACGTGAACCGTGACAACGTGTTCGTCAATTTCGATCCGGCGAACATGATCCTGTATGGGACAGGTGAGCCGATCGAAGCGTTGCAGCAGATTGGCGGACTGGTCCACAGCATCCACTGTAAGGATGCCACCTGGGCCGATAAACCGGGTGAAGAATGGGGGTGCGAAGTCCCCTTGGGAGAAGGCCAAGTGGGAATGGAGACCTACCTGCGAACCCTGGATCAGATCGGCTATGCGGGGCCGCTGACAATCGAGCGCGAGATCGCTCGTGAGCCGGAACGCCAAAAGGCCGAGATTGGCAAGGCTCTGCAGCTGTTGACGGAGCTGAAGCAGAAGATCGCGGCCAATCCGGGTTGAGCCGTGTTGGCTGCCCCAGCTGTCCCCACGGCTCGCTGCCCGTGTTGGCAACGAGCCGGGTGGGGCGGAAGCGGCGAGGGGGCTCCGACTCTCGACCGCCTGGGGTGGTGATCCGTCGGAAAAATTTGCCCCCCGACAGAGTTCAATCTGCAATTCAATAATAGATTTTGACAGCATACCAGCCGTCACGGCCACGAGCGACTGCAGCCCCCGCCACACGGCGCTGGCCCGTGAAGCAACAGTTGTTCAGCGCGTGTTGAGCCGAAACGGTGCTGAAGCCGACACCCTCCGCGTTGCCACCCCCGAATCCACCGCCCAAATGCCCCTTGATGCCCATCGCAGCCGCACGCTCCGCCTTCGCAGTCGCTACCTCTTGAGGGCCACCCGACCAAGCTCTTCCCGATACCCGGGCCGAAGCGTTGGGTGTACGCGAACGTAAGATTCCCGGACGCCATCGCGTCCGCGCATCGGCTTGAACTGTCAGCAAAGCCACAAATAAGAAGGCCAGTGCCATACGAATCATCCCCAAGTCCTCTCTTCTCTGTCCATCAGGCAAATACCAATCGGGCGGGGGGCACCAAGCCACCCGTTCACTCATCCCGATAGGATCAGGCGAACAGTTTAAGCAGCTTGAATCGATTACACAATTGGGGCGGATTTGGGGGGGAGTGAAAAGGGCGAGCCGGGGAGTGCCGGGGCAGCGGGCGGCGGAGGGAAGGGCAGAACGGACCGCGAAGGATGCTGGACGCCCCACATGAACCGATCGTCGAAACGCGCTTGGGTGCTGAACGCCTGTACGACGTGCATTTCAAGGACGTTACGGAGGCCAGCCCGCGCGGCCGTTCTGCGCCGTGCGGGCGGGGGGTAATCGATTTGCCACAGCTGATTCGCACGCTTTGCGACATCGACTACCAGGGCTATCTGACTTTCGAGTACGAAGAGGAGCCGGATGACCCCCTGCCAGGGCTAGCCGAGTCCGTGGGTTGTGTCCACGGCGTACTGGACAGCTTGCTTAAAGCTTGCCAGGCGGGCGGCCACCAACGCCTCGTTCGGCCTTATCGTGTAAAATCGGGCAAAGGTACGATTGCGCCCCCCTGAAGGGCAGATTGATGCGCGCAGATGCCCACGCAGGTCCAATTGGCCGACTGAACCGCATTGGGCCACGGATCGCGATCCTCGGCTAACGCGCTGAGCATCTCGTGAACCATGTGCGGGTGAGAGCCGCCGTGTCCGCCCCCCTGGATAAAGGATAGATGGTCGGCGTCTTGTATCGATTGGGTGAACGGGCGGATCGGCTCGGGCAGCAGGTGAGCGAAATCCGGTACCTCGATCGGCGACGGAATCTCCGGCTCCGGCCGCTTGGCCGTGTGCAGCACGTGCGGCTGGCCTTCAACCAGCGTCCACTCAAAACTCTTCTTCGTTCCATAAACGTCAAAGCTCTCACGGTACTGGCGAGCCGTATCGTACAAGAACCGCCAGATGTGGGCCACGACATCGGAATCCTGCAGCTTGATATGGCACGATTCGACCGCAAACTGATTCCCCGATTTCTGCTGGATGTCTTCGCGAACCGTACCGGATCCGAAACAGGAAACGTACTCGGCGCGGGCATCCAGGATCCCCAGGCAGGGGCTGACGACGTGCGTCGCGTAGTGCATCGGGATCATCCGCTCCCAGTATTCGGGCCAGCCGTCCATGTCCTGCGGGTGGGAGGCCGCCAAATGCTGAATCTTGCCCAACTCGCCCCGCTGGTACAAATCCTTCAAAAACAGGAATTCGCGAGAGTACACCACCGTTTCGGCCATCATGTACTTCAAACCGGTCTTTGCGACCAATTCCACAATCTGCTGACATTCCTCGACCGTGGTCGCCATCGGCACCGTGCACATCACGTGTTTGCCCGCCTCCAACGCCTGGATCGACATCGGGGCATGGTCCGGAATCGGCGTATTGATGTGAACAAAATCCACGTCGGGATCGGCCAGCACGTCCGCGTAACGCGTGTAACGCTTTTGCACCCCCAAGCTGTCACCCACCTCATTCAGCCGCTGCTCGTTCCGCTGGCAGATGGCATGCACGTTGGCTTGGGGGTGTCTCAAATAGATCGGGATGAACTCCGCACCAAAACCCAATCCGACAAGAGCGACATTCCATTTCTTCTGGTTCATAGGATCCTCGACCGCACCGCAAAAAAAACGGGGACAGACACAATTCACGCTGGGCACCAACGTAGCCCCTCGCCGCCCCGCGGTCCAGTAGTGGTCTCACAGGATCGCCCCCACCATCCCACCAGCTGCCCCACTCGCACCTTCAAGCTACCTGAAAACCGCGGAGCCGGATCTCCGCCCACGTGGCTCTGTATCTCCGAAATGGACTTCGGGCATTGAAAAATTCGGACAAGCCCTGCCGGCCATTAACCCCTTCCGGGATTCAAAAAAACTGCATAGGCCCCAACCGGCCTCGGAGATGCCGGACCACGTGGCCAAGGAAGTACGCCCCCGTCACGCCTCGGTGGGGGCCAGCTCGCGGCCGATTCCCGAGCCCGAATTCCTTCAATCGCCAGGCAATTCAACGCGGAACGTCAGTCGATCTTGCCCATCCACCTGAATCCACTCCTGGGTGTCGTGGTTGCGAAACCGCACTGTGACTTCCACCGTATCGCCTTGGCGATCCAGTTCCAGAAAACTGCTCAGATAGTCCTCTCGCACCCCACCGATTGAGTGGATGTTGACTTGAATGAATCCAGCTCCGGTGTCCGGGCGGATATCCCAGCGGTGCTTGTGGGCGCTGAACCAGGCCACAATAGGGTAGTCCTCCAGTACTTCGCGCAACCGGTCCCAGGCGGCAAACTCAGGATGCGGCTGGTGTGTGAACAGAAAAATGGGCGTGCGGCTTTCGCGATGCGCGGCCAGTTCATTCCAAAACCACGCTTCTTGAGCTGGACTCATGACCAAATTTCGACTGACGTCATGTCCAGGCGCCTTGACACTGTGACCGGGCACTTCATCGGACAGGCTGATGAAGCGGATCCCATGCACGGTGCGGGCCTCGTAGCGGGGTGGCAAGGCCGGTTCTCCCGTGATGTTGTCGAAGTCGTGATTTCCCAGCACGTAGGTCCAATCGGCTTCAAGTTTGGCCATTTCTTCGAGGAGGATTTCGCCCATTGCGGAACTGTCCTCAACCAAGTCCCCCAAAAGTATTGCCTTGTCAGCGATCCCCAACTGATTCACGTCGGCTACTGCCCGGGAAATATGCTGGCCGGGGTACTGTTCCGAGCCATGTCCCACATGCGGGTCGGCGGCGACCCACCAAGTGATCGGCGAGTTTTCGGCCTCGTCGGCAGCCGGTGCGGTCGCGGCCAGGAAGGCTGCCGCCAGAGCGAGCGGCAGATAGGATCGAGTGGTTTTGAACATCGGATGGAGCCCATTTCACAGAGGGATACGGATGCCAAAGCGAACCGGATACAAGATGTTTGCCGACCGTCAAGTCGACGGTCCAGAAGCTCGAAGAACTCTCATCTTGTACGACATTCCCAACGTAACACGCTTGGGGCGGTCGGATCAAGCGCCGTTCGACGCGGCGAGCGACCCGCCCGAGCTACTTGGGATCCCTTACCCAGGGCGTTGCCTGGGCTGATGTGTTTGGGCCCCTTCGAAGCGGGGGAACGGCGGTTCCAACCGATTGTCGAACCGCGCGATTGCGCAGATGGAGAACCCCGTTGGGGTTCGGCGGCGATGGGTTGGGGACCGCGTCCCCGGGGTTAGACGTGCGTCAAATACGTCCGCAAACCCCAACGGGGTTTTACAAATGGCGGGTCGGCGTCTTCAGGCCTTGGTTTCGAAGGGGGGCCGAGTTTCGGTGGGTCTGTCTCGCTCTTTTACCCCTCAGGCAAAGCCTTACATATACCGCCCGCGGTCGGAACTGGCCCCTCGTAGAACGGAATTCATTCCGTTCTATGATTCGAGACCCAACCGGACAAACCTGACCGGGGGCGGTATCGAAAGCAATTACGTACAACGCAACCGGCTCCAAGGCACCCGGCGACCACTTGACGTCCCGTCGCGAGCGAGTCTAAACTAATGCCAGACGCGGGAATGGCGGAATTGGCAGACGCGCTAGGTTGAGGGCCTAGTCCCCTTCGGGGGGTGCAGGTTCAAGTCCTGTTTCCCGCACTTCACGAAAACCCTTGCCGAATCAACGACTTAGGATACCTTCCGGGTATTTGTTCGGCGAAGGGCCCTGCTTTCGGACGCGGCGAGGAAACCCCATAAAGGGGAACGAACTAGCTCGAACACGTTGTACTGCATCGGTTCGTAGGTTGGGCATTCCTGCCCGACGATCCCCATGGTTGATCCGCAGTGAGGGATTCGTGATTCGTTACGGAGGTGCTGCTCGTGGTAGGCGATCCAGGCTGGCAGTTCGGCGGATCTCGCCAGTGGTGACCCTGAATAACGTCCCGTCTCAAGCCGGGCGGGACATCGACCGCCGTCGGATTGACGCGAATGATCGACGTCCATAACACGTCAATCCCCAAAAAATTTCGTCGTCAGCAAGGCTCCGGGAAAGTGCTTCTGATACCACGCCAACTTCTCATCCCAATGCTGCTTGTATTTCTTCTTATCGAGCCGGCCCAGGCCGGATGTCTGTTTCGCGCGATCGCCTGGGAATCGATCCAGCGTCTGAGCCTGGTCGGCGACCCCAACCAGTTGCCGCCGATCGGTTGTGGGCAAGTGTTCGCGGACGTGATCGATTACCTGCGGGAACATCAGACCGACAGCATCGCGATTCTGGAGGACAATCTGCGTTTGCTGCTGAATCGGACACAAGGTCAACTGGCGCCCCGAATCCGCAATTCCGAGCAACGTTGTCAGCCGCTCGACTGAGCGCGCTTCCTGTTCGCATTGTCTTGAGAGACCTTGGAGGATTTCCCGATGTATCTTCGCCTGCTGCTGATCGTGTTATTGGGCCTCGCCGGATGTGGCGGTGAGGCAGTCATTGACCATTCCCGCGATCCTCACGCGTTTGCCATGGATGTAAAGAAGCTGGTGGCAACGAGCGTGGCGGAAGCCCGCTTGTCCAGCGAGCCGGCCGATGCGATGTTCAACCTGGTCGAGGTGTTGGACGAACTCGATCACCACCCTGCGGGTCCGCACCTCGATTTGTATGAAGAATTGCAGGAGTTGGCCGTGGAAATCTATGAGGCGGCCGAAGAAACGGAGCGCAGACCCGCCGAGTTGGAGCAGCGTCTCGACCAATTGTGGGCGTTGGCCGAGCCGCTGCCTGGCGATGCGACGCCTCAGAACATGGCTCCCGGGGATTGAAATCTCAAAAGGGGAGCCCTTCATCTGGTTCGTGATTCGGTACATCACTGCCAGCCCGACCTTCCGGTTGTACGTTGCGGGTGACAAGACCAAGAACAGCGTGCCACGGGCTGGCGATCCAGGTGCCCCGGCGAATCGCTGCCCGCCTGCCCTCCGAGCTACAACAACCGGCTGGCCATATCGGCCAGTTCGGATCGTTCGCCTTTTTCTAACGTAACGTGGGCATACAGGGACTGGCCTACCATCCGATTGATTAGGTAGCTGAGCCCGTTGGACAGCGAGTCCAGGTACGGGTGGTCGATTTGATGGATATCGCCGGTGAAGACGATCTTGGTGCCCCCACCGGCCCGGGTGATGATCGTCTTCACCTCGTGCGGCGTCAGGTTCTGCGCTTCGTCGACGATGAAGAAGATCCGCGGCAGGGACCGTCCCCGGATGTAAGCCAGGGGTGCGATCACCAGCTTGTCCGCCTCCAGTAGCTTTTGAATTCTCTGAGCCGCCGGGTCGGAATCTTCAAAACGGTGCCGGATCACCGACAGGTTGTCATACAGAGGCTGCATGTAAGGATCCAGCTTGGCCGCGATGTCCCCTGGCAGGTAGCCCAGCTCCCGATTGCTCAGCGGCACCACGGGCCTGGCCAGCAGGATCTGCCGGTATTGCGACCGTGCCTGCAGGGCTGCGGCCAGGGCCAGGAGCGTCTTCCCCGTACCGGCCTTGCCCGCCAGCGTCACCAGGGAGATGTCCGGGTCCAACAGGACGGACATGGCAAAGGACTGTTCGGCATTCCGCGGCGTAATCCCGTAGGCGTTGGTCTTTTCCACCCGCAGCAGCACCTGATCCTGCAGGCGGTACCGGACCAGCGCCGATTTGGACCCGTTGCGGAGGATGAAATTCTCGTTGGCCACGGGCCGTTGCACCCGCGGAAACAGTTCCAGCGGCGCCCTGCCGCCGTTGGCATACAGCGCCTCGATCGCCGCACGGGGTACATCCTCGAACACCCGTTTCCCCGTGTACAGCTTGTCGAAACTCTCGACTTTGTCGCTGACGTAATCCTGGGCCGGCAGACCCAGCGTTTTGGCTTTCATCCGCAGGCTGGTGTCTTTGGTAACCAGCACGACGCGGCGGTCGGTACAGCCGTGCTGCAGAGCCAGCGCGGTCTGCAGGATGCGATGGTCGGCTGTGTCATGCAGGAACACGCCGTCGGTCAGCCCCCTGCGGTTGCGGTGTGCTACGATGCGGATCCGCCCGCGATCCGGCCCGAGAGAAACACCGTCGGCGGAAAGCACATCATCGGTCAATTGGTCCAGCCGCCTCAGAAACTCGCGCGCTCCGAGGTCCCCGGTTTGGGGATCCCGACTCGCCGTACCGACTGCGGGCGGTAAGTCTCGGCCCGCAGGGATTCTCCCAGCCGTCGGAGTTCTTCCGGCTCCTGA
>SLMF01000449.1 GCA_007133715.1 Planctomycetaceae bacterium | reverse complement strand
TCCAGATTGATCATGCCGATCCACTCTTTGCAGCGTGACACGGGGAACCTTCCTGCGCCGGGCGGGTGAAGCGCAGATCGCAGCGGAGGCAGCGGCGGGCTTCGGCCCGGGCCTGCTCGCCCGACAACGGCAATTCGACTTCCACAAAACTCTTCTGCCGGGACGGAGCCGGGATCGTGGCGGGCTCGATCCGCGACTGCTCGGCATCCGCCTCGAGTTCCTCCACCGCCGGTTCGACAAACACCTGCGGCAGCCGGATCCGGGCGGGCTGCTCCAGCGGCTGACCCCGCAGATAACGGTCGATCGAACGGGCCGCCCGGCGACCCGCGGCCAGGGCGTCGATCACCGTGTTCGGACCGGTCACCAGATCGCCCCCGCCAAACACGCCGGACCGACTGGCTGCCAGCGTCTGGGGATCGACCTGCAACCGGCCGGAACGGTCGATTTCCAATCCCATCTCGGCCAGCGGCTGACTGTCCGGACGTTCGCCAATGGCCACGATCAGGGTATTCAAGGGCAGTGTGAATTCGCTGCCGGCGATCGGGACCGGGCGCCGCCGCCCGCTGGCGTCCATCTCGCCTAACCGATTCCGCACGCATTCGATGCCGACCAGCCGTCCGTCTTGGGCATGGATCCGCACGGGGGAGACCATCGTTTCCACCCGGACACCCTCTCGCAAGGCGGCTTCGATGTAGCGGATCTTGACCGGCGAAACCAGCGTCTCCAGTTCGATGCCCTCCTCCAAAGCGGCTTCCACTTCTTCGGCAAAGGCGGGCATGTCCCGCGTCGTGCGGCGGTACAACAGCCGCACGCCCTGTACATGCCGCTGCCGCATCGCGACCCGCGCCGCATCGATGGCCGAGTTACCGCCGCCGATGATCCCGACCGTGCCCCCGGCCCATTCCTCGCCTCGCAAATTGAACGCTTTGAGGAACTCCATCGACGAATACACGCCCGATAATTCCTCGCCGGGCAGTTCCAGTTGCCAGCTCTTCGCGGCGCCGATCGCCAGGAACACCGCCCCGAAACCCTCTTCGAAAAGACCGTTCAAGGTCATCTCACGACCCAGCTTGGTCCCGCAACGCACCGTGACGCCCTCCTGCAACAGGGTGGCGATCTCCCGCCGCAAGACGTCGCGGGGCAGTCGGTAAGCCGGAATGCAGCTGAGCAGCATCCCGCCCGGCTCCGCCTCCGCATCGAACAGGGTCACTTGATACCCGAGTTGGCTCAGTTCGTAGGCGGCACTCAAACCGGCGGGGCCAGCCCCCACAATCGCGACCGGCGAGGAAGAAACGCCCCCCGCCGCACGCTGCGACGCCACTCGCCGCGCGCGCTCCGCTTCCCAGACCTCGGGTGCCACCCGGTCCGTCACGAAACGCTTGATCGCCCGGATCCCGACCGACTGGGCGCCGGTCGTGCCCAACTGGCAATGCTGCTCGCACGGCCGGTCACAGACCCGGGCACAAATCGAAGGCAACGGGTTGGCTTGACGGATCACACAATAAGCTTCCTCGTAACGCCCTTTTTCGACCAGAGCCACATAACGCCAGGCTTCCGTCTCGAGCGGACAAGCCGACTGGCAAGCCGCGCCGACCAGATCGCCACAGACATAGGCGTCGCACCGCTTGTCGACCACATGCCGCAGGTATTCGTGGCGAAAGTGCCGCAGCGTGCTGAGCACCGGATTGGCCGCGGTTTGACCCAGCCCGCACATCGTGGTGTCCCGGACGACCAGGGCCAGTTCTTCGAGCAACGTCAGGTGCTCCGGCGTCCCCCGCCCCTGCGTGATGTCCTCGAGCAGCTCGTACATCCGTTGCGTGCCCTTGCGGCAGGTAAAGCACTTGCCGCAAGACTCCTCGCGGAGGAAATTCATGAAGTACTTGGCCACATCGACCATGCAGGTGGTTTCATCCATCACGATCATGCCGCCGGAGCCCATGATCGAACCGGCTTGAGCCAGCGTCTCGTAGTCGATGGGCAGTGCGAACTGATCGGCCGGGATGCAGCCGCCCGAGGGCCCGCCGGTCTGCACGGCTTTGATCTTGGCTTTGCCCACCGGCCCGCCGCCGATGTCGTGCACGATCTGGCCGATCGTGATCCCCATCGGCACTTCGACCAGTCCGGTGTTCTTAATCTTGCCGACCAAACTGAAGATCTTGGTGCCCGAATTATCCGGGGTGCCGATCGCGGCAAACTCGGCGGCCCCCTGCCGCAGGATGACGGGGATGTTGGCCCACGTCTCGACGTTATTGATCACCGTGGGCTTGCCGTCGATGCCGCGCTGGATCGGGAACGGCGGGCGCTGGCGCGGTTCGCCCATCCGGCCCTCGACCGAATGGATCAGAGCGGTTTCTTCGCCACAGACGAAGGCCCCCGCACCGCGGACCAGTTGGATGTCAAACGAGAAATCGGTCCCCAACAGCTGCTGCCCCAACAGACCCAACTCGCGGGCCTGGCGCAAGGCGATGTTCAGATGCTGGATGGCCAGCGGATACTCGCTCCGCACATAGACGATCCCTTCGGTCGCGCCGGTGGCATAAGCGCCCAGCAACATGCCTTCCAGAATACTGTGCGGGTTGCCTTCCAGGATACTGCGATCCATGTAGGCCCCCGGATCGCCTTCGTCCGCATTGCAGACCAGCAATTTCCCGTGCGGGCCCGGCTGGCGGGCCAGCATTTCCCACTTGCGACCCGTGGGAAAGCCGCCGCCCCCGCGACCCCGCAAACCGGACTGCGTGACTTGATCGACCACCCAAGCCGAACCCGGAAACGGACCCTCGGGATACAGCTTCCGGTCGCCCGCGTTCACCGACGCCCGCGAACCGTTGCCGCCGAACTGCCCCGAGCGGGCGCCGGGTTCCAAGGAACCGACCCGATCCAAAGCCGCCTCCAAACCCGCATAACCCCCGTGCAGGATGTAATCGTGGATCCGCGACGGATCGATCTGCTGGCTCATGCCCAATATCGTCCGCTGCTGATGCTTGAAAAACGGGATCTCGTCGCGGTGGTAGCAGATCCGACCCGTGTGCGGGTCGCGGTATAACAAATGCTCGACATGTTCGCCGGCCAAAGCGGCTTCGATGATCTCCGCGACATGCTCCGTGCGGACCTGCGCGTAAAACGTCTGCTGCGGTTCGACCAGCAAGAACGGGCCCATCTCGCAGAATCCGTGGCAGCCGGTGGCGTGCAACGCGATCCGATCCACCAGACCGTGTTGCAACAGGTACCCCTGGACGGCTTGCAACAAATTCGCCGCTCCGCTGGCCCGGCAGGCGGTCCCCGTACAAATCGTCAGATGCAGCGACCGCCGGTCGCGATCGTGTTGCAGCATGTGGCGCAGCTGTCGCAACTGGTGCGTGGAAGATAGCCGTGGCATGGAAAGTCCTTTGTGGTCGAATCCGCGGGGTTCAGGGGAGGTCCAAGCGGCGGGTGGGGCAGCCCCAGCGGGTGCAGAGCCGAACGGCACCGCCACCCCGCACCAGCATCGTCGCCAGCGGTGCCTCGCATTCCGGACACGCGTCCGTCCCGGTCAAGCCCTGATGACAGTAGGGGCAGAGGAAATCGGTCATCCGGCCCGCCGGAATCTCCGACTCCGCTTCCAGGCCGTCGCTGCCGAACCAGGAGGAAAACCGCACATGGCTGTATTCCTCGCCATAATTCACCGTCACGCGGATCGAAGGGCGTTCGTCCAGCGGGTGCCCCGCGTCCAGCAGGCTGTGATTGCAGCGGGGACAGCTGACCTCGATCGGCAACCGATACCCTGTGCCATCGGCCGACCCCCAACGCCCCTCGCGAGCATCTGCCAATATCCCGGCCACTTGGGGGCGGGTGACTTTCGAGTAGTAGTGGCCGTCGATCACCACCACCGGCCCGAGTGCACAGGCGCCCAAACAGTTGACGGTTTCCAGCGTGAACAGGCCATCCTCGGACGTCTCGCCCGCCTGAATCCCCAGCTGGCGACCGATCTCCTCAGCCACCCCGGGACCACCCCGGACGTGGCAGGCCGTGCCCAGACACACACAGACCAGATGTTCCCCACGAGGCGTCAGACTGAACGCCCGATAGAACGTGGCGATCCCGTACACATCCGCCAGCGGCCGCGCCATCGCGGCCGCCACCGATCGCAGGGCTTCTTCCGGCAGATAACCCCAACGCGATTGCATGTCCGCCAACACGGCGATCAGGGCACCCCGCTGTCCTGCATGCCGCTGCAGGATCTCGCTGACATCGAACTCGTCGTCCCCCGCTTCCCGGGTCGCGACATTCCGCTCCTCTTGCACGTCTGCTGCCGTCACACTCACCTCGACCACCTTATCGGTATTCTTCGCAATGCCAGATGCCGCCGTCCAACCGTCGCAACCGGCAATCCGGCCGGTTCTCGCAATCGAAGCACAGGCCTTCCGCCTTGGACCGCGTATCTGCCGCCGCTTCGTCACGGCGCCACCGCGGTTCCAGACGAGTCAGGGCCTGCCACCGATCCGGGATGCGTGACGAGCGAATCGAAAACTCCTCGCATTCCAAGACCAGCCGCCCCGGCCGGTCCAACGTCATGCAGGATGACTCATGAATACAGGTCCAGCACAGTTCGTCACGATGGTTTGGCATAATCGGTCCTCCTGTCGGCCTTGTCACCGCCCATAACCTATGGCAACTGCCGTGCCAAACCGGCCCTTCGCCGGTTATGTCGATCGCGGCTACGTTCCAGCTCGCCGCCGCCCGCGGCGCGCAAAGTCCCGTCTCTTCACGACTTGGCGATCCATAGCTCTCCAAATCCGCTGTTCACAATCGGTACCGCCCGGCAAAAGAATGCGGGCAATTTACCGCATCGACGCCCGACGAGCGGTGCTGTCGCCCGTCCCCGACTGGGGAGAAACGCCCCGCTGGGGAAAAAAACCCCGGTCCCCGCACGCAAACGCGACGCGCCCCGCACGGCCTGGTTTACCCAAATACTACGGGACGCAACGTGCATAAATCGAAGAGGATACTGAACGCGAGGTTCGCGCATCCGCACGCGGCGCGCAGGCCGCTGGCCGCTCGTGACGCGGATCAGAAAAATAAGCCAGCTTGACTGGCAGGGCGCCCCGCTTGCCGTTAGACTGGAGTCTTGCAATCAACAGACGCGACCGACCGGATTTCAACCGACGGTTACCATTTCGGCAGGAGTGCACCATGCGAATCCAAGGCCTGATACTGATTGTGCTGATCGCGCTGAGCGGGATACTCCGCGGGGGGGGCGAAGTGCCTATGGCCTTGGCCACCGAAATCCCCCAATCCGCGGAGGACAGGGAGGCTGCGGAGGTCGAACGCGAAATGCTGGAACTGCTGGACGCTCCCCTGCTGTTCACCAAACGGCATTCGTACAGCGGTATCCACATTTATGACACGTACTACAAATGGCCGCCGGGCGGCGGCGGAATCTATGTCTTGGAAAACCCGTCCGACCCGCGGGAGGAGTGGAATATCCGCCCCCTGATCGATCCGGATACCCCGGAAACGTTGGGGGAAGGCGTCTACGATGACCCGAATCTGTCCTGGGATGCTACCCGCGTCCTGTTCACCTTCAAAGGCGAACCGAACGGCAGCACGGCGATCTACGAAATCAACATCGATGGTACCGGCCTGCGGCAGCTGAGCGATCCGTCCGATACCGTGCCCCTGTACCAAGGCTCGCAAGGCGGGCAGCATGACGTCTATCCGGCTTACCTGCCCGACGATCGGATCGTGTTTCTCTCGACCCGCCCCAGCGGGCTGGTGCCCTGTAATAATACGGGTGTGGCGATCCTGCATGTGATGAATCCGGATGGCTCGGATATCCACCCGATTTCGGTGAACAATGTGAACGAGTTTGATCCGGCGGTGCTGCCGGACGGTCGGATCCTGTTCGGGCGCTGGGAGTACATTGACAAGAATGCGTTGACCATCCAATCGTTGTGGACCGTCAATCCGGACGGCACGCAGGAGACGGCCCTGTTTGCGAACAACATGGTGTTTCCCGAGGCGATCCTGGACGCTCGGCCGGTGCCGGGGACGCATTTGATCGTGGGCACGCTGGCCAAACATAACTCGACCCCCCGCGGTACGATCGCCTTGATCGATCCGCATCGGGGTAAGAACGAGATGTCGGCGATTATCAATTTGGAGTATCCGGACGATCCGGCGCGGGACACGGGGGATTCGTGCGAGCCCTGGCCGGTGACGCCGGACGTGTTTCTGTTCAGTGGTCGGCCGCCGGGCGAGCAGCGGAACATGCTCGAGATGATCGATCTTCAGGGTCGGCGGATTCCGGTGTTGAGCGACCCGGACATTTGTCTGCATTCGCCGATGCTGGTCAAGCCGCGGCCGCGGCCGCCGGTGATCCCGTCGACGACGGATCGGGAGGCGACCTCCGGATATTTCCTGGTCCAGGATGTGTACCGGGGTCTGGAGGGTGTGGAGCCGGGCGAGGTGCGGTACCTGCGGGTGCTGGAAGAGACGTCGCGGGTGAGTTCCACTTTGATGGGTGGCAGTCCGTTCAATCAGGTGTTTTTGATCAGTGCGGCTCTGGCTTGGAGTCCCAAGAATTTTCTGGGGGTGGTGCCGGTCGAGGAGGATGGTTCGGCCTTTTTTGAAGTGCCCTCGGGGCGTGCGGTGTATCTGCAAGCTTTGGACGCGGAGGGCCGGTTGGTGCAGAGCATGCGGTCTTTTGTGCAAGCTGCGCCGGGTACGACCCGTTCCTGCGTGGGCTGCCACGAGCCCAAAGCCAGCACGACGGCCACGGACGTCGCCCTGCCCGCCCACCTGATGCGCGAGCCGGCCCCCCTGCAGCCGGAGAGTTGGGGCAGCGGGTATGTCGACTATCCCCGGATGGTCCAACCGATTCTGGATCAGCACTGCGCCCGCTGTCACGGAGGTGCCGAGGACGTGGGCGGCGGCTTGGATCTGACGGGCGGCTGGACTCAATTCTTCAATAACAGCTACGAGAACCTGGTCAGCCGCCGGGAAACACAGCTGGAAGCTTACTACATTGCGGGGATCGATTGCATGAACGGCACGGCGTTCTGGTCTTCGCAGATCTTCCCCCCCCGGGCTCACGGCTCGGGGGCCGCCCCGCTGGCAGACGTTTTGGTCAGCGGCCACGACGGGAATATCCCCGACCTGACGCGCGCGGAACGCGACCTGCTGATGGCCTGGATCGACACGAACGGGATTTATCACGGTACGTGGGACGCGACGACCAGCGGGCCCGCGATTCGGCATTGGGGCGAAATGCAGGGGGCCCTGATCGCTCAGATGGAAGCCGCCGACTGCCTCCGTTGCCATGGCGAGAATTCCCGTTTGAAGTTTTTCGAAAACGATTGGGTGAACCTGCAGGACCCGGAATTCAGCCGCATTCTCCGAGCCCCCTTGGCCGGCGGCGGCGAAGGCTACGGGCTCGAATTGTGTCGCCAGCGGTATGTCGACCCCCGCCGACAGCGTCTGCATCTGCTGCGCCGCGGCTACGCGCATGCCGTGCAGCCGATCGAGGCGTTCCCGCGACACGAGATCGTCCCGCCCGATCCCGGCGGCACGCCCCACGTCTCCTTCGATTCGACCGGCGACCCGGTCTACCAGGCCATGCTGGCCATCATCCGGGACGCGCGGGAGAAGGCCTTGGCCGAACCCCGCGTCGATATGCCGGGAGCCGATGTGGTGGCAGGCGCCTGCCGTATGTTCATCCCCCCGCCCCTGCCCGACCAGCCGCCGGAACTGGAGGCCGCGGTCGATGACGACGGCGTGGTGCGGCTGCAGTGGCAGCAGTCGGCCGATACGATCGGGCTGGAAGCCGAGGTGCATCGTGCGGCAGAAGCCGCGTTCCAACCGGACGAAAATACCCGCTTGCTGCGGACGGTGCTGGGCCGCCACATCGATCCCGACGCGCC
>SLMF01000188.1 GCA_007133715.1 Planctomycetaceae bacterium | reverse complement strand
GTTAAGAAACCCGTGTCCGGGTGCTTACATCCCTCAGCCACCCCAACCAATCAAATGCCCCCGGCTCGCCCGGGGGGGCGTTACGCTCCTTGCTAATGCGTGAAACGCCCCCTGGGCAAGCCGGGCCACCCAAGAGAATCGTGTTATGTAACGTCAATTGTGATTTGCGGCACTAGGAAGGCGACCACAATTCCTGCGCAGTTGCTATACGACTCGCGGTTAGGTTGGTCCGGTTTGGTCTCCCATCGCAGAACGGAATGAATTCCGTTCTGCGATGGGACAGCTCTCATCGCGGGCGGTATCAATCTGCCCGTCAGGAAGGTGAAATCGTGCGGCTGAAAACGGGAGATTGAAAAGAAACGGGGGCCTGCAACAGGTGCAGACCCCCGAATTGGGACGGAACCGTAGGTGATCACGACGGGACTAATCCCGGGTCCGCCGCCCTTCCCCACGCTCGGGGCGCTCGGGGCGCTCGGGACGTTCGCCTCGCACACGCTCTTCCCCACGCGCGCGGTCAGGGCGCTCAGGGCGCTCAGGACGATCGGCTCCCGCTCCCCATCGCATGGGTCGGGCAATCGCCGCATCCAGTTGCGCCGCTTGCTCTGTGGTCAACACGCCCTTGATCTCGCGGATCACTTCCTGAACCTTGCTCTGCAGCGCCGCAGTCGCCTTCCTCTGCTCCGCTGTCTGAACGCTGGCTGTCGCTTCGGCCATCCGTTCCCGCGCCTGGGCACGCTCGATCTTGCCCTCACGCACTTCCTCCATGACCTGTCGTCCCAATGCCTGCCGCTGCGCCTGCTGATCTTCCGACAACGCAGCCTCTGCAAAAAGTTCCTGCAGCTCTTCGCGTGCCGCCGTCAGAATCCCGCGAACCTTGCCCCGCTGCTCCTCGTTCAACTCCAGACCCCGCACGGCCATCATCACGCCGGCCATCGGGCCCATGGCTTGCATCCGGGCACCCTCGGGACGCTCACGCTGACCCCGTTGTCCCAACTGCCGCTGTGCCAACGCCTGTCCCACCACCAACATCGACAGGGCCAAAGCCACCGTCACCATCGCAACTCGCTTCATCAGTCAACTCCCTACATAGTAGAAAAAACGACAAGCCGGGAGGTTGGGCGATGCCACACACATTGCCCTCGGCCCCAGGTCCGCTCGGAGGCTTGCACCGTACTCTGTCAAACCCCTCAGGGCATCAAGAGTTCCGCTCTCCGCCATCGACCGGCATTTTTTTCCGCCTCGCCCGAATTCCCGGTAACCGGCCCGAATCCGGCCCGGCGACTTGTTCCCCCTCTCCCGCCTCGTTAGGCTGATGGGTGACGGAAATCTGTGCCCCCCAGTGCCGCACTTCCCAGTTGATGTTGGACGATACGGGTGCCCCATGCGATGCTGCTTCCTGCCGGTTTCATGCGTTGTGTCTCTCCTCGTGACCCTCATTCTGCTGACAGCAAGCCCGCTCGGGGGGGTTGCGGGGGCCGCTGAGCCGGGTTCACCGGCGGATCGGGACCGGCTGTGGGAGCAGCTTGCTCCGTTTTTCGAGCCGCCCCCCGAATTGGCGGATGCGTTCGGCGACTACCGCTCCCCCCTCACGTTCTGCGACGGCCGGAAAGTGCAGTCGGCCGAGGAGTGGGCTGAGCGCCGCGAAGAAATCCGCCAACAGTGGCACGAAATGATGGGACCCTGGCCGCCCGTGAACGAAGAACCCGAGGTCGAACAGCTGGCCTCCGAGCGGCGTGAAAACTTCATGCAGCACACGGTCCGGTTTGATCTGGCACCCCATCACCCCACCACCGGCTACCTTCTGGTACCTGAAAACGAAGGTCCGCGGCCGGGAGTGGTGGTTGTGTTTTACGAGCCGGAGACGGGGGTCGGTTGGAAGGGCGAGAATCGTGATTTCGCGCTGCAACTGGCCCGACGCGGGTTCGTGGCCCTGTCGATCGGGATCGGAGCTTCGTTGTACTATCCGGACCGGGACGCGGCGGAGATCCAGCCGCTGTCCGCACTGGCTTACGGTGCGGCGAACGCGTTCCACGTGCTGGCCCAACACCCGCGGGTGGATGCGGAACGGATCGGGATTGTCGGGCATTCGTACGGCGGCAAGTGGGCCATGTTCGCTTCGTGTCTGTACGACCGCTTCGCCTGCGCCGCGTGGTCGGACGGGGGGATCGTGTTTGATGAACGCCGCCCGAATGTGAATTACTGGGAGCCGTGGTACTTGGGATACGAGGGTCCGGAGTTTCGCCGCCGCGGGCTGCCCAGCCCGGAGAACCCGCGGACGGGCTTGTACAAACGGCTGATTGCCGAGGGCCGCGATCTGCACGAGCTACATGCGTTGATGGCTCCCCGGCCGTTTCTGGTCTCCGGCGGTTCCGAAGACCCGCCCGAGCGTTGGAAGGCTTTGAACCACACCGTGGCGGTCAACCGGTTGTTGGGTTACACGAACCGGGTGGCGATGACGAATCGCCCCGGCCACAGCCCGACGCCCGAGTCGAACGAGCAGCTGTATCAGTTCATGGAATGGTTCTTGCAACCGTGACCGTTTCTTACGAAATCGGTGTTTCTCACAGCGAACAGGAGTGACGTCATGATGCGAAACAGGAGGGGCAAAGCGGTCGGCAGCCCGTATGCCGGGTGGGTTATCGTGATAGCGGGCTGGGCGTGCCTGCTGCCGGTGTTGGGTGCTCCGCCGCAGGTTTTTTCGCAGGATGAGGATTTGACGGTCCTGCAGCGGTGGGTCGAATGGTCGGATGCGTCGCATCGTCTGCAGCTGCATTGGAACGGTCTGGCCTTCGAGCATCTGGCCCGGCGTCAGGAGGCGTTGCGGGCGTTGGAGACCGCCGAGGACTGGCAAGGTCGGCAGCGGGAGATTCGCGAGACCTTGCACCGCATCGTGGGCCCGTTCCCGGAACGCACGCCGCTGAATCCCCAGGTGCTGGGCGTGCTGCAGAAGGACGGTTACCGGGTGGAGAAGATCGTGTTCGAGTCCCAGCCGGAATTCTACGTGACCGGCTGTCTGTTTTTGCCCGACGAACGTCAGGAGCGGGCGCCGGCGATTTTGAATGTGATCGGCCATACGGGGATTGCCTTCCGCGGGGCGAATTACCAGCACTTTCTCTTGAACCTGGTGGACAAAGGTTTCATCGTGTTCGCCATGGACCCGATCGGTCAGGGCGAACGGCTGCAATACTATGACCCGGAGCGGGGTCGTTCGGTGATCGGCGGGGCGACGGCGGAGCATTCCTACTTGGGGCTCCAGGCCTTTCTGACCGGCAGCTGTGCGGCTCGTTATTTCACCTGGGACGGGATTCGGGCCATCGACTACTTGGTCTCCCGTCCCGAGGTGGATCCCGAGCGGATCGGGGTGACCGGTCTGTCGGGCGGTGGCACGCAGACCAGCTATATCGCGGCGCTGGACGATCGGGTGGTGGCGGCCTCGCCCGCCTGCTACATCACCGGCTTGGGCTGGCTGTTCGCTTCGATCGGCCCCCAGGATGCCGAACAGAATTTCAACCGGGGGGTGCTCAACCGGATCGATCACGGAGATTTCCTGATCGCGCGGGCACCGAAACCGACCCTGGTCGTGGCGACGACTCGCGATTTCTTCAGCATCCAAGGCACGCGGGAGGTGGTGGCCGAAGCGGGCGAGGCGTTCCGCGCGATGGACGCCGAATCGCATCTGCTGCTGGCCGAAGACGACTATCGGCACGGCTTCACTGCCAAGAATAACGAAGCGACCTACGCCTTCTTCCAGGAGCATCTGGATCTGCCGGGCGACCCGGGCTACCTGGATCGCGAGCTGCTGACCGAAGAGGAACTGACGATTACGCCCAGCGGCCAGCTGATCAGTTCGCTGGGCGGCGAAACCGTGTTCTCGCTGAATCGCCGCGAGGCGGCCGAACGGATCGCGGAGCTAGAAGAGGCTCGGCAGGGCGAGCTAGACCGCCATCTGCAGGAGGTTCTTGGCGCGGCCGAGGAGATCTCCGGGTACCTGGCTCCCGTAGAAGCACAGGCCCCCATCTTCCGCGGCCGCTATCAGCGCGACGGTTACGTGGTCGAGAAGTGGGTGATTCCGGGCGAAGGCAATCTGATCCTGCCGCTGCTGCTGATGGTGCCGGACCAAGGCGATACGCACCCGGCGCTGATCTATCTGCACCCGGAGGGCAAGGCGGCGGAAGCGGCTGCCGGGGGCCAGATCGAGCAGTGGGTTCGGCAGGGGTACGCCGTGCTGGCTCCCGATCTGTCGGGCACGGGCGAGCTGGGTGGGGTGACCCATGCCACGGCCTTTTTGGGTGTGCAGATCGGTCGCAGCGTGGCGGCGATCCGAGCGGCGGATATCGTCCGCTGTGCCCATTTCTTGAACGCGCGTCCCGATCTGGAGACCTGCCAACTGGCGGTGGTGGCGCGCGGTCAGACGACGATTCCGGCCCTGCATGCCGCCGCGTTCGATGACTCGCTCCGCCGTCTGATCCTGGTCGAACCGCTGATTTCGTTCCAGGAGGTGGTGATGAACCGGTTCTACGCGGTCAGTGCCGGCGACGTGGTGGCCAATGCCTTGACGGCCTACGACCTGCCGGACCTGGCGGCGTCCTTGGCCCCCCGGCCGTTGACCCTGGTGGATTTCCGTGACCAGCAAGGGGAACCCGCCGCGGCCGACTTGGTCGACCGGCAGTGGCGTGTCGTGCGCCGGGCTTATCAACAAGCGGAGGCCGAGTCGCAGCTGACGATCCAGCAGGCCGACGGGCCGCTGGACTTGCACGAATTCCTGCCTGTTCCGGGAGAAGAAAGATGAAACGAGCGAGGAGCCTGACATGGGGATTGATTGTGCTGGTCGGGGCGACGGTGGTCCAGGCGGAATCGCCGAGCTTGCGGGTGGCGACGTTCGAAGTGGATGCCTCGCCGCCGATCGGTTCCCCCTTGGCTTACGACCCGACGGAGGAGATCGTCTCGCCGCTGACCGCGCGCGGCCTGCTGCTGTTGGGTGCGGGCGAGCCGATCGTGCTGTGCGCCGTCGATTGGATCGGGATCGGGAATCGAGCGCAGACGGCCTGGCGAACCGCCTTGGCCGAAGCCGCCGGCACGGTGCCGGAACGGGTGACCGTGCATGCGGTCCACCAGCACGACGCTCCGATCGCGGATTTCAGCGTGGATGACTTGCTGATCGAGCAGGGACTGGGTGGGCGGATGTTCGACCGCGAGTTTGTGGAAGACACGATCCGGCGGGCAGCCCAAGCGGTGGGTCGGGCGGCGGAGCAGGCGCGGGTGGTGACGCATGTCGGGACGGGCAGGGGGGTCGTGGATCGCGTGGCCTCGAATCGCCGCCTGCTGGATCGCAGCGGTCGAGTGCGGCTGACGCGTTACAGCGCCTCGCGGAACCCGGAAGCTCGCGAGGCGCCGCCCGGGCGGGTCGATCCCGAGGTCCGGTTGGTGAGCCTTTGGCAGGACGACGAGCCGTTGGCCGTGCTCAGCTACTTTGCTTCGCATCCGCAGAGCTACTACCGCACGGGCGGGGCGAATCCCGACTTTCCCGGCAAAGCGCGGGCCGCACGCGACGAGGCGACCGGCGCCCTGCACCTGTACTTCACCGGCGCGGCCGGCAATGTGGCCGCCGGGAAATGGAACGACGGTTCGCCCCCCTACCGCCAGATCCTGGCCGATCGCTTGGCCGACGGCATGCGGCAGGCCTGGGAATCCACCGTGCGGACACCACTTACGGCAGATCAGGTACAGTGGCGGTGCGTCCCGGTGGCCTTGCCGCCCGCCGAGCATCTGGATGCGGAAGGGTTGCGTCAGCAGCTGGCCGACCCGGAGCAGGAGCTGGGGTTACGGATCCGAGCGGCCCGCGAGCTGGTGTGGCTGGAACGGTGCTTGGCCGGCGAATCGCTCGAACTGACCGCCCTGCAGTTGGGGCCCGCTCGCATCCTGCACCTGCCGGGTGAAGTGCACGTCGAGTACCAGCTGGCCGCGGCTGCCCTGTACCCGGATGACTTCGTGGCCGTGGCCGCTTACGCCGATTACGCACCCGGCTACATCGCCCCCGAGATCGCCTATTACCAGGGCGGCTACGAGACCAGCCCGCGCGCCTCGCGGGTCGCGCCGCAGGTCGAGCAGGTTCTGCTGCCTGCGCTGGCCGAGTTGCTGGCCTTCGACGCCTTTCAGCCCTGCCCCAAGCAACTGGCCCTCCGCGGATACCGGCTGGAACGGTTCTACGTCGATCGCGGGTTCGATGGCGAAACCTGCTGGGTCCATGCCCGCGCCGGCGTGCTGCCTGCCGACTCGGGCGAGAACCCGATCGGGCGGGCCACCGTGCTGATGACCGCCCAACCCTTGGAACTGGCCGGCTCGGATGTCTTCCACGGTCTGCACACCTTTCGCAGCCGCGACCTGGGTTTGACTTGGGAAGGCCCCTTTGAGGAACCGGCCCTCCGCCGCGAATCGCTGGGCGACGAGCGGGACCGCGTGATCTGCGATTTCACGCCCCAATGGCATGCCGCCACCCGCAGGATGCTGGGCATCGGCCATACCGCCAAGTACCAGAACAATCGCATCCTGCCCGTCCGCCCGCGGGCCACGGCCTACAGCGTCTACGAGCCGGAGACCTTCCAGTGGGGCCCGTGGAGCCAGCTGGTTCTGCCGGATGAACCGCGGTTCGCCAATGCCGGAGCCGGCTCGGTGCAACGCGTCGATCGCCCCGACGGAACCATCCTGCTGCCCATCTATTTCAAGGAAAAGGAAGCCCGGCGATATCACGCCACCGTCCTCCTCTGCCGCTTTGACGGCCAGACGCTGGAGTACGTCCGGCACGGCAGCGAGCTGACCGTCGACGTCGGCCGCGGGCTGTACGAGCCGAGCCTGACCTTCTTCGACGGAGCCTACTACCTCACGATGCGCAATGACGAAGACGCCTACGTCGCACGCAGCGAAGACGGATTGCAGTTCGACACACCCCGGCCCTGGACCTTTGACGACGGCCGCTCGCTGGGCAGCTATAACACCCAGCAGCACTGGGTCACGCACAGCCACGCGCTGTATCTGGCCTACACCCGCCGGGGAGCCGACAACGACCATGTCTTTCGCCATCGCGCACCGCTGTTCCTGGCCCGAGTCGATCCGGAGTCGCTGCAGATCATCGAAGCGACGGAACAAGTGATCGTCCCGGAACGTGGCGCCCGTTTGGGGAATTTCGGCGTGGTCGATATCAGCCCCGACGAGACCTGGGTCACGGCGGCGGAATGGATGCAGCCGCGGGGAGTCGAACGTCACGGCAGCGACAACAGCCTGCACGTCGCCCGCCTCAAATGGTTGACTCCGAACGAACGCGTCGCGCCCTAAGAGGTAACGACAGAACACCCATGTGGGCCAGTATCTCCGCGACCGACGCGACGTTGCGGGGGCTACTTGCTCGAAGTGAGTGTGCTGGTTAATCTGGGAGCAGGCTGCGGCGATTCGTATCCGCGAACAGGGGAAGACTTGGGACCATGTCGAACAACACGTTGCAGGAACTACGAAACGAGCATGGGCTCCGCGAGTTGCGGCGGCTGAAGCTGCGGCTACCCATTTTAGTGGCCACCGTCGCGATCGCCGCGCTGTGCCTGCTGCCCGGCATCCTGATCTATTTCTTGGGCCAGCAGATGCTGGCGGTGCCCATCGCAGCCGTGATCGGGGCAATCGCGGCGGCGACCTGGTACTTGGCGGCCCAGCTGCTGGCCGAATGGGATCGTGCAGTCATCCTCCGTTTGGGGCGTTTCCATAAGGTTGGAGGGCCGGGTTTCTTTCTGATCGTGCCGATCATCCAACACGTCTCCCGCGTCGTGGACACGCGGATCCGGACCACCTCGTTCTACGTCGAATCGATGCTGACCAAGGACACGGTGCCCGTATCAATCGAGGCGATCGCCTTTTGGAAAGTCGCGGACG
>SLMF01000036.1 GCA_007133715.1 Planctomycetaceae bacterium | reverse complement strand
TGTGGGGGTGGTCAGTCTGCGGATCGCGGGTTGGGAGCCTCAGGAGCTGGCCACCTTGCTGGACAGCACGTTCGGGGTCCAGGTCCGCGCCGGATTCCAGTGCGCGCCGCTCCTGCATCACGCGTTAGGCACCGCCGCGCACGGCGGCACGGTGCGAATCAGTCTGGGCCTTTTCAACACGCGGGACCAGATCGACACGGCGGTACGGGCGCTGGGCGAACTTGCGGCAGGATCGCTGGCCTGAGCTACATCTGGCGATCGCGGCGGCCGGTTTCTGCGTCATAATCGGGGTTCGTGGTGGGGTAACGAGCCCCGACTTCTTCACGCCAGGCTTTCAGCCGTTCGTGCATCGCCCGGGCGCGGTCCGGATGCTGTTCGACCAGATTCCGTTGTTCTCCCAGGTCTTCGGCCAAATGGTACAGTTCCAGCCGTTGATCCTCGAAGAACTCGATCAGCTTCCAATCGCCTTGGCGAATCGCACTGCTGGGCGAGCCCCCCTGATTTCCATAATGGGGGTAGTGCCAGAAGAGGGCATCGCGTGCGAGATCGCCTTGCTGGCGGAGCACGGGCACCAAGGAGACGCCGTCCAGGTGGTCGTTTTTCCGGAGCGGCAAACCGGCCATTTCCAGCATGGTGGGAAAGAAATCCTGGCTGCTGAGGAGCACGTTCGAGACGGAGCCGGGTTCGGTCACGCCGGGCCAGGAGACCATGGCGGGCACGCGGATCCCGCCTTCGTAAATCCAGCCCTTTCCTGCCCGCAGGGGCAAGTTGGACGTGGGATGCCCTTCGCTGGTACTGAGTCCGCCGTTGTCGCTGGTGAACATCACGATCGTGCGATCGGCGATGTCCAGTTCTTCGAGGGCTGCCATCAGCGTGCCGACCGCATCATCCATGACTTCGATCATGCCCGCGTACACGGCATGATCCTGAACTTGCCGATTCTGTCGCGGCGGTTCCGGCAAGAACCGCGGCCCGTCGTGCTCGACCGTCTCCGCTTTCGCCCGGTACTTGTCCCGCAGTTCGGGTTTGGTCATCAGCGGCGTGTGGACGTCGTAGAACGAGAGGAACATCAGGAAGGGTTCGTCCCGGGTGCCACGAATCAACTGGACCGCTTCTTCTGCCAGTCGGTCGGTCAAATGATCGCCCGGTTCGGAAGTCAGATTGGGCAAGTCGAAGGGGTGGAAGTAATTCCCGCGTCCATAGGGCCCGCCGCGGGCGGTCCCCGCGATATTCACATCAAAGCCATGATCCGTGGGACCGAACCCCTGTTCGGGATCGCCCGCATGCCACTTGCCCAGAAAGAACGTCTGGTACCCGGCGGCTTGGAAGGCATCGGCAAAGGTCACGGTGCCGTCGGGCAGATGGCGATCATAGGGGGCTGGCAGCAAGCGGAAGTTCAGCTGCCGATACCGATTGTGGTCGGGCGGGGGTGCTCCGATGAAATCCGTGATACCGGTGCGGGGCGGGTAGCGGCCCGTCAGCAGGGCAGCCCGGGTCGGGCTGCAGACCTGGCAGGCCGCGTAGGCATCGGTGAAGCGCATGCCGTTTTCCGCCAAGCGATCCAGATGGGGTGTTTCGTAGAACGAACTGCCGAAGCTACTCAAGTCGGTCCAGCCGAGGTCATCGGCGAACAGCAGGAGGATATTCGGTGGGGGTTCGGGCGCATCGGCCCGCGTCTCTCCCGCTACGAAAAACGTGCCGAGTCCTGCAAAAACCACTCCGCCCAACAGCCACGCGTACCCGCGTTTGTTTCGCACCGCTTTCGTCCTTTCTCTGCCGCAGGCAGCCACGAGTTTCTCCCACACAAGGAGTGACCTTTCCTGTCCGTCCCGTGCCGGATGACGGCCAGGAAGGTCCATTCTACCGGTTTGCTGGCAGCCAGAAAGCCCTCTGCGGATTGTCTCAGGGCGCGGCGGCGGGGATGTCGAAGTCCTGCGTGGTCGGTTCGGCGGGGAATTCGACTTGGGTTTCGTACGGGGGGAACAGCGGCATCCCGGCGGTGGAATCGGGGATCGCGACCCCGTCATACCCCGAGATCCGCACGAGGTAGGGGCCGCCCACCACGCCCTGGTTCGGAGTCGTTTCGTAGCGGCCGTTCTCGATCACCGCCAGCGAAGCCGGGCCCGTATTGCCCTGCGAACCGTCCGGTTCCAGAAGCACATCGCCGGCGGGAACCGGTTGGCCGTCATACGAAACGGAACCCGAGACCGGATAACGAGCCGGACCATCGCTTCCCCCACAGCCGGCGCTGGCTGCCAAACCGAGCACCCCCAGCATTCCCATCCACGCTAACCGATTTTGAAACGTCACTGGGGCAATCCTCCTGAGGGCAGGCCATCGTTGCGGATGGCAAGTTGGCGATAGACATTGATGTCGATGGTGTCGGTCACGAACCGCACGGAAGCGTCGCACAGGGCGAAATGGCAACCGCCCGGATGGAAGCTGCCGAACAGCCGCGTCATGTAGTTCAGCGTATCCGCCTCGCCGCCATGTCGGGGGAACGAATTGATTTGCAGCACCGCCCCGGCGATCGTGATCGGCATCCCCCAGCCATCCAGTTTTCCGGCGGAGGCCCACCCGGTCACGATCCCATCGCCACGTCCGCCGGAGGTCAAGGCATATTTTGTTTCGCCGATCAGGAACACGTTCGAAGTGCCATCGCGGATGTCGCGAAAGCCGATCTCCGAGTTGTGGAACAGGACCCCATTGGTAAAGAACATACGATCTGCCGATTGGGAGGTACAGCGGGCCGAGGTCCCGCCTCCTTGCACACCGTAATAGGAAATATTGTTATTCGTGCTGCGGGAATTGACGTCCGAAGGGCATTGATAGGCCGGGTTGGACGTCTGAAACTCGCGGTGATTCGCCGTAGAGCCCTGGACGTTGGACGTGGACGTGAAGGCGGCCCCGAATTCGAACAGATCGTACTGGGCGGTTTCCTCGAGATACGGCAGGATCAGCACGGTCCAGGAGGCGCGGCTGTCGGAACCCGGCCGAGTCCGGCACCAGTCGGACGCGTCGTAATTGGTGGGCAATCGCGAGAGGTTCCCCGACGGAAAATTGCCATGGGTATCTTCGTAGTTATGCACGGCCAGAGCCAGCTGCCGCAGTTTGTTGCTGCACTGCGACCGGCGAGCCGCCTCGCGAGCCGCCTGGATCGCCGGCAGCAGCAGTGCGACCAGAATCCCAATGATGGCGATCACCACCAACAATTCGACCAGGGTAAACCCTCGTCGCCCAACCCCTTTGGAACCAAGCATGTCAGCCACGGCAGTTGCTCCTATAGCTAACGGCAAGACACTTCCGATGAGAAGCACGGGGCGAGCCCGGACTCCGGAAAATATGGTACGAATCTAGGTTTAGGTTAGCAGGAACGCGGCCCATCGTCAACTGCCGGGGACGCGTCGAACATGCGCAACAGGGCGGGCACAATGACGGACATGGTGTCTGGGCGGCATGCTGGTGATGTCGGGTAAGCACCCGGCCATGAGTTTCCTAACACAATGTATGACGGACACTCCTGTCCGTCGTGCGGGAAATGACGGACACTCCTGTCCGTCGTGCGGGAAATGACGGACAGGAGGGTCCGTCCTACTTCTTTGGTTCCGTTAAGAAACCCGTGTCCGGGTGCTTAATCGGTCAGGAGCAGCAGAGGCCCCTCATTTTCAGGGACCGAAGGATGGCCAACTCGAATTGTGGTTCGGGAACAACTCGATATCACCCCTCATCGTTCTCTTTTGTCGACAACGCATCCCGTCCTCGCTCTTCCCACGCGGCTGTCCACCGTGGCGGGCGAGGGAGCACGGGTGATGTTTCTTGGGGAGTTGCCGAAAATCTCGCTTTTTGGTAGGCTCGGTTCTAGGCTCGCGGTGTTTCTTGATCGCGAGGGCGTATTCTTGGCTTGTCGAAATATTTGTTCGCCGGTGGTCCTGATTCAAGATAATGTCGGAGGAAAGAATACCATGTTTTTCCCAGAACGTAGGGGGTCCCGGGACGCTGTGGCCTCACCCGCGGGGTTTACCCTGGTCGAGTTGTTGGTGGTGATCGCCATTATTGGGGTTCTGGTGGCTTTGCTGCTGCCCGCCATCCAGGCGGCTCGCGAGGCGGCGCGCCGTTCGCAATGCTCGAACAACCTGCGCCAGTTGGGCATGGCCATGCATAACTACCACGACATCCACAACCAATTCCCCCTGCCCGGCATGATCGACAGCAGCCTGGGGTGGACCTACTCGATTCTCCCTCAGATTGAGCAGGAAACGTTGTTCAACCAGATCAGCGGCAATGCCTACACCCACACGCATCCCGATCGCCGGGAGGCTTCGGACGCTCGGATCAGTGCCTACATCTGCCCGAGTGCGGCCAGCGAGGAGCAGCGGTCGGGTTTTCATAACGAGGTATGGCAGGGTCGGCGGAATTACACGGTGCATTACAACGGGATTCTGGGGCCCTTGGGCACCAATGTGACCGAGAACGTAGCGTATCGCTGCCGGAATCTCACCCAGGTCTTCGGCGGTGAGTGTGATCAGGGCATCCTCTGGCAGTGGGGTTCGAGCATGCGGGACGTCACGGATGGCTTGTCGAACACCTATCTGTTTGGTGAGGTTTCCTGGGACGAGATGCCCTATCGTCGGATGTGGACGCGCAACAAGTTTGGCGATTCGCGCGGCGTGTTGTACCTGACCTCGAAGATCGTCCAGTATCCCTTGAACTCGCGGAATTCGGATTATTGGAATCGGGTGGCTTTTGGCAGCGAGCATCCGGGCGGCGCCAATTTTGCCATGGCCGACGGTTCCGTACGATTCGTCCCGGATACAATTGACTTCAGTGTGTATCTGGCAACGGCCAGCCGCAACGGCGGGGAACCGGAGTCGGGGATCCAATAGACGGCCAGCGCGTGAACCGTTTGGTGTGGCGCGGGGGGTCGTGAGACCGTCGCGTCGAGCAATCGCAGGAGAGGCAGAAGTCATGAGGGCGGGAAACAAGACCATGCAATCAATGCAGCCGATGTTTCGTTGGGGGATAAGAGGCCTGTTGCTGGGCAGCCTGGGCTTGGCCCTGGGTTGCGGCGATTCGGGCCCGCCGGAGTATCACGTCTCGGGCACCGTGACGCACGGCGGCGACCCGATCCCCGCAGGTTCGGTCAGCCTGATCCCCGACACGCGTCAGGGCAACAGTGGGCCGGCCGTATCGATCGAGATCCGCAACGGGCAATTCGACTCGCGTTGGCAAGGCGCCGGCCACCAGGGGGGCCCGTTCCTGGTCCGGATAACGGGGCTGGACGGCCAGCGGGACGACGAATTTTTTCCCAAGGGCGTCGCACTGTTCCCCGATTACGAGTTGGAACTCGAGTTGCCCGCGGCCGATTCGACCCAGGCGATCGAAGTGCCTGGCGATTGGGTCATGCCGCCTCAAGCGCCGGTCACGGATTTCGGCCCCTGACCTCCGGCCTCGGCAGGCGTCGAACCGCGGCCGAGCCTCTCTGACCAGCCCGAAATACCCCTCGTGATTGGGGTTTGAGAGCACGGCCCGCCGCGCCCCAACGAAAATCCCGACGTCCAGTCTTTACCGCGCGGGTAGGCGGTGGTATACACGAGGGTATGCCGGTTCGCAGTTTCGGACCGGACTGGTCTCTGATCCCAACCTGGAGGAGGTGTTCCATGGCCGATTCGAAGGTGACTCGCCGAGAGTTTGTTCGCGACATGGCGTGGGTCGCGGGCGTGGCCGCCGGCTTAAAACCGACTTACACGGTGCATGCCGGTAACCCGGAACAGGCCGACACAAACAAGATCCTCAACTACAACGAACAGATGGAATATCGTCGGGGTGGCAAAACCGATTTGATGTTCTCTGCCGTGTGTTTGGGGGGGCATTGGAAGCGTGTGGACGCGGTGGTGCCGGGCTTGTTTCAGGGCGGCAGCTGGCTGAACGCCGCCTTGAATAGCGACGATTTCCTCGAAAATCGCACGGATGTCGTCTCCCGCTGCATCGACCGCGGGATCAATTTCATCGACGCCTGCACCCGGGAAGAGGTGATCATGTACGCCCGGGCCCTGCGTGGCCGCCGTGAGAAGATGTACTTCGGCTACTCCTGGTACCAGAACGAAGTCCGCAATGCCAATTGGCGGTCGTTCGAGTCGTTGAAGCAGAGTTTCGACAACGGGTTGCGGGAAGCCGGGCTGGACTATGTCGATGTCTGGCGGATCACGATGCACGAGCAGAGCAGCCGTCACACGGAGGCCGAGGTGGACGAGATGATGAAGGCCTTGGACTGGGCCAAAGAGTCCGGTCGAGCCCGCTTTACGGGCATCTCTTCCCACGACCGACCGCACATCAAATGGATGGTCGAAACCTATCCCGACCAGATGGAAGTGGTCGTCACGCCGTACTCGGCCCGCACCCGCATGGCGGGGGTCGAGGCTGTCGAGGAGGCGGAAGAAGGCCGTTCGGCCGGCTATGTCGGCCAGATGGAGGAAGGGGCCGCCCCGCTGTGGCGCACGTTCCAGGAATACGATGTCGCCTGGTTCGGCATCAAGCCCTTTGCCAGCAACGCCTTGTTCAAAGGGAACAGCGCGCCGGGCAACCCGCACGAGGAGGAAGACAACCGCATCGCCCGGCTGACGATTCGCGCCATTCTGACCAATCCTGCGATCACAGCTCCGATTCCGGGTATGATCACACCGGAACAGGTGGACAACGTGTCGCTGGCCGTTTTGCAGCGGCGCGCGTTGGATGTGCAGGAGCGTGCGGATCTCGAGGCAGCCACGGATCGTGCGTTTGCCAACTTGCCTGCGCGTTATCAGTGGCTGAAGGATTGGGACTACATCTAAGGGTCTCGAAGAACTGCGAACAGGACCGCCACCGAGCCCATCCGGCTGGGTGGCGGCGGTGGTTTGTGCGGTGTTTCAGGAGCGTGTGGCGATGAAGCATTTTGGTGTCGGGTTGATCTTTGTGGGATTGTCGGTTGGTATCTTCGCGTGGGTGTTGCTGACCAGCGATCGGGTGCAGGCGGTACCACCGTTGTCGCTGGAAGGCTTTCTGGACGAGAAGCTGCCGGAGGCGCCGGAGGAGCCGGATCCGGTACAGGTGGATAATTTCGCCTGTTACGTTTGCCACGCGAATTATCAGACCGAGGACTTGGCCCGGACGCATGCCCGGGTCGGAATCGGCTGTATCCACTGCCACGGTCGGTCGCTGGAGCATTGCGACGACGAGGCGCACGAGACGCCGCCGGACATCATGATCCCGCCGCACAAGATTGCGGAACAGTGCGGCAAGTGTCACCAGACGCACGACGCATCTCCGAACGAGGTCTTGGCGCGTTATTGGGAGCGGGTCCCGGCCAAGACGGATCCGGCGACGGTGCTCTGCACGGACTGTCACGGCGAACACCGTTTACCGCGACGGAGTGTTTGGTGGGACTACGAGACGCGTGAAATGGTGATTCGGGAGGAGGGCCAGCGGTACAAGGTTCGTCCCGATTGGTCGGTGCCTCCCGCATCCCCACGTGAATCGACGCCCTGATAAGACCGCGTTGTTCGTCACGCTCCGGCGTTGGGCTCGTACTCGTGCTCCGGCTCGTACTCGTACTCAGCATCGCGGTACTCGTACTCGATTGATCCCTTCGAGTACGAGTACGCCTGTCCTGGCGAGCCCTTTATTGGGCACTCTTAAGAGCGGGGTCCGAACAGCCGGTTCAGGCCGCGGTCGATTTGTTCTTCCAGCACGCGGCCAGCCGCTTCTTCCATCAGGCGGCGGTTCAGATCAGCCAGCGCCCGTTCGTCGATCTGGGGACGGGTCAAGGTACCGCGGATCGGGACCTGAATCGTGGTGCCTCCCAAGGACTGGAGCAGGCGTCGGTCCTGGACCCACGCCTCCTGGATCGGGACTTCGGCCACCAGGGCCAGGCTTTGATCCAGGCCGACCGAGCCGCTGGTCCGCATCACCACATCGCCCGCCG
>SLMF01000106.1 GCA_007133715.1 Planctomycetaceae bacterium | reverse complement strand
CGCATTTGTTCGACCACATCCGCCGCATCGCGGGTATGAGGTCCGAAGCAGACGGCAGCACCGAAGGCGGCCGGTTCAATCAGACTCTGTCCGACCCGATTGCTGAAGCTTCCCCCCACGAAAGCCAGGTGGGCGATGGCCCACCACGCGCGGGCATCTCCCACCGCATCGACCAGCAGCAGGCGAGCCGTGGCGGGCTGACCGGAGCGGCCCAAGCGGCTGCTGCGCTGCCAAGCCATCCCGGATTTGTCCAGCAATTCAGCGACGGTTGCGAAGCGGTCGGGGTTCTGCGGGGCGAGGATCAGCCGCAACTGCGGGAAGTCGGGGGCCAATTCGCAGAAGGCTTGCAGCGCCCAACGTTCTTCCGGGTCGTGGGTGCTGCCTGCCAGAAAGACGCGATCTTCGGCCCGGATGCCAGCCAGGGCGGCCAACTCGCGAGTTCGCGGCGTATTCCGCTCGGTCGGCACCCCGTCGAATTTCGACGAGCCGCTGACCACGATGCGGTCCTCGGGAACCCCGAATTCCTGGAAACGCCGGACGTGCCGCTCGTCCGTCACGGCGATCAGATTCAGTTCCTCGAACCTTGGCCGCATCAACCACCGGCAGCCCGGGTAGGCGCGCGTCGTGCTGTCGCGAACTCCGCCATCCAGAAGAGCCGTCCGGGCGCCGTACTGGTCTGCAGCCCCCAGCAGATTGGGACACCAGCGAACATCGGTCAAGACCAGCACATCGGGCCGGATCCGCCGCAGGGCCCGCCGCACGGACCACGTGAAATCCAGGGGGCAATAGAAAACCGTCCGTGGAGCATATTTGAGCCGCGCCGCATCAAAAGCCGACTTCGTCGTCGTCGAAATCACACACTCGGCATCCGGATGCTGCTGTTCCAACACCATCAGCAGCGGAGCCAGCCCGTGGACATCCCCCACTTGGACTGCATGCAGCCAAAAGCAGAAACCCTTGCTGGTGCGAGTGGGTACCCGTCCGAAGAGTCGAGCCGCCCAGCTGTCGCGATGGGCACCTTTGCGCAGCAGCGAGTAGACCAGCCGGGGCGAACGGGCTAGCAGCAGGAGCAGGTACACGAAATTCAGCAGGTAGGCCATTTTCAGCCTTCAACCCTCACAAAAGCGCGCCTCTGTATGATAACCGCTTGGGAACCAGCAACGACAGCGGTGTCTGGTGAGAACGTCACAGACCGCACTCGAGTCAGGGGCTTCGGTCGGCTTGTGGCGGTGGGAACGGTTATGCCTTTCGCGGGCCGTTCCCAACAGGGCAAACAAGCGGCGAACCTGCCGCTTGGATTGGCAGGCCGTTTCCTCTATAAAGGCACAACGAACCGTATCTGCCGATTGTACGAAAGAGAAATCCGACTGATTGACTATGGCATCATCTACGCGTAAACGTGTGGCCGTGATTGGGGGGGGAATCTCCGGTCTGGCCGCGGCTCATCGGGTTCACGAATTGGATCCCGGGATCGAGTTACTTCTTTTCGAGACGGAACCGCACCTGGGCGGGGTGATTCAGACCTCACGCCGCGAGGGCTTTCTGTGGGAATGGGGGCCGGATAATTTCATTACCCAGCTTCCCTGGGGGCTCCAGCTTTGCCGCCGAATCGGCCTGGAGCCCGAGCTGCTGCCCACCGATTCGCAGCATCGTCAGGCGTTTGTGGTTCGCCGCGGACGACTCCGCAAGATCCCCCAGGGCTTCGTGGTCATGGCTCCCAGCCGCATCTGGCCGGTGATTGCCACTCCGATCCTCAGTCCCTGGGGCAAGCTGCGGATGGCCTGCGAATTCCTGCTGCCGGCACGCCGGACTCAGGAGGACGAGAGTCTGGCGTCTTTCGTTATCCGCCGTTTCGGACGCGAGACGTACGATCGCTTGGTCCAGCCGCTGGTGGGCGGCATCTACACGGGCGATCCGCACCAGTTGAGTGTGCAAATGACGATGCCGCGGTTCGTCGAAATGGAACGCTCGCATGGCAGTTTGATCCGCGCCATCTGGTCACGCCGCTCGGCCGGTACCTCCGCGACCACGGGCACAAGCGGTGCCCGGTACAGCATGTTCGTGGCTCCCCGCGGGGGGATGTCCTGTTTGACCGAGGCGCTGGCAGACCGCTTGCCCGAGGACAGCGTGCGTACCGCCGCGCCGGTCGTAAAAATCACCCCGCGCCAAGCGGAGGGCTGGACCCTGACGACAGGTGGTGCGCATCCTGAGACTCAGGACGTGGATGCCGTGGTCGTGGCGATTCCAGGACCGGCTGCCAGTCGTTTGCTGGCCGAGGTAGATCCGGTCTGCTCGCAGCGTTTGGGCGAGATTCATTATGCGAGCTGTTCGATTGCGTCGCTGGCCTACCGCCGGGATCAGATCGCGCATCGACTGGACGGCTTCGGTTTTGTCGTTCCCTTGCGGGAGCAGCGGCGCATTCTGTCGGGCAGTTTTTCCAGTGTCAAGTATGCCGGGCGGGCGCCGGAGGGTCGCGTGCTGTTGCGGGCCTTTATCGGCGGGGCCTGCCAACCGGAGTTGGCCGAATTGCCGGATGACGAACTGATCGCTACGGCGCACCGCGAGTTTACCGAGCTGTTGGGGATCCGCGGGGAGCCGCAGCAGGTGCAGGTCAGTCGGCACCCGCAGACGATGGCTCAATACTATGTGGGGCATAAGCAGCGGATCGAGCAGATCGAGTCGCGGCTGGCCCGGTATCCGGGGCTCTTCATGGCTGGCAACGCGTTCGAGGGGGTGGGGATCCCGCAGTGCATCCACCGTGGCGAGAAGACGGCCGAACAGGTGGTGCGGAGTTTGCAAGGTGAAGCGTCGGAGGCCCTTGTTTCGGGAGAATCCGCATGCCGCCGGTGATCGAAATCGAGTTGGCCGAGCAGCTTTTGACCCAACAAGGGGACGCCGAAACGATCCGGCAGAGGACGCGCGCCATCTATGATCGGCTGCTGGACGAATCGCCTCGTCTGGACAGCCCCAATTTCCGCCGCCTGCATCCGGACGATTTGCGCCGCATGTTCGATCTGTATGACGCGGCCTTCTTCGCAGGTGCTTGCCGCAAGGTCCTGGGGGACATGCCGCTGTCCTTTCGCGTTTCCCAGCGCATGACGCTGGCGGCGGGCAAGACGATGCGGCACGAGCATTACACGCGAGCGGGGCTGACCTTCTACTGCGAGTTCGAAATCGTGGTCTCCAGTTCGTTGCTCATGCAGACCTTCCGCGGGGAAGAACGTGAGGTGACGGTCAGCGGGCTGGTCTGCCGTGACCGACTGGAGGCCTTGCAGCGAGTGATGGAACACGAAATGGTCCACCTGCTGGAAATGCTGCTGTGGCGTGATTCGAACTGCGGAGCGGAACGCTTTCAATCCATTGCGGAACGTTTTTTTCTGCACACGCACCACCAACACGCCTTGATCACGGCGCGCGAGCGGGCGTGGCGTGATTTCGGGATCCGGTCCGGGGTCTGGGTCCGCTTTACCCATCGCGGCCAACTCTATACCGGACGCGTCAACCGGATCACCCGCCGGGCCACGGTGCTGGTACGCGACCCCCAGGGCGTCCGGTATTCGGACGGGAACCACTACCGCAAGTTCTACGTGCCCGTGACGCGGCTGGAACGGATCGAAACGCCCTGCATCCCGGCAGATGGGGAACTCGCCTGAAACACGCCCTGCCCGCGGCAACGGCGGCTCAGAGCTCCGTCGCCAATAACGCTTCCACCGCTTGATCGATCGCTGCCGGATCGACGGCACTCCGCGGCTCGGGAAACGTGTGGGCCACTTCGCCCGCTCGATCATACAGCACAATGTAGGGCAGCGGACCCGGCAGATCGAAATTGTCGGCCGATTCGATCCCCGAACCGTACTGGCTGATGAAATTGTCGAACGTCGCGCCTTGCTCCTGCAAGAACTTCAAGACGTTCTCCTCCATGTCCGGCTCGTCAAAACTGACCGAAATCACCCGCAGCCCCTGATCGGCAAACCGCTGATGCAGTTCGACCGTGTGCGGGAACAGATCGACACAGGCCACACACCAGGTGGCCCAAAAGTCCACCAGCACGACATCTCCCCGATACGAAGAGACCACCTCGTCAAATTCTTGCTCGTCGATCACCCGGACCGAAACGTCGGCCGTGTCCGTATCTGCCGCCTGCTCGTCCAACGGTTCCCCTTCTCCCGTCGGTTCGACCGGATCACTTGGCTCCGGAACAGGAGACTCGGTGGGAACCGGCGGGGCCGGCTCGCCCGCCGGTTCCGGCCCGCATCCGCTCAGCATCACGCCCACGAGGAGAGCAACCAGCAGGGATCGCAGTGTCTTCATCTCCACATCCTTCCACAAAACGAGAACCGGTTTCCGACCATTTGCGTGCTCGACGACAGCCCGCGGGCGGTACGCAGAGCGTGCACCGGCCGGGTTCACTTCCAAATGATCATACATCCCAGCGGGCGTGTCGAGGCGGGCTCGGGCGTTTCACCCGCCAGCAGGGCATCGAGCGCATCACGGAGAAAGTGGTTTCGCACCGCCATGGCATTCATGTTGTTGTCGATCGACCCCATGTAGGCGATCTTGCGCTCGCCATCCAAGACGAACACGTGGGGCGTGACCGCCGCTCCATAAGCCTTGGCCACCTCCTGGGTCGCATCGACGACATAGGGGAAATGGAACGGCTCCTTGTTCTGCCGCCAATTGCCCAAGTCACGGCCCGCAGCCCGTTCCTTCATGTTCGCGAAACTGTCCTCCGGTTCGATCTCCGGACAGTTGGGATTGATCGCAATCAACTGAACCTGCTTGTCTTCATAGGCCTTTTGAAGGGCTATCAAACGGTCCTCGTACGCCTGAGACACCGGGCAATGGTTGCAGGTGAACACGACCACCACCAGTTTTGCCTGTTCGTAGTCGGCCAGTGCATGGGGCCGGTCGTCGACTCCCATCAAGCCTGCGAAATCCGGCGCCGCCTGCCCCAGTTCCAGCTCGGCCCCCACAACGGTACCGCTACCCAGCAGGCCCAGCAAGACCAGCATTACCAACCCAATTCGCCTGCGTTTCATCGGTCGCTACCTCCTTCGCTGTCATGCATTGGCATCAATTGACTTGCAGCATTGTTACATGCTGGCAATGGGGAGCAAGTCCCGCCCGGCGCGAAACGCACTTTCGGTTTGCGGCCGAGCGCAGGGAGTCCGTGTCAGGGTGCGGGCTCGGGCGGGGGATCTTCCTTTCTCACCAGGAGGAGATTCCAAGCCAGCGAGGTAGCGCGGTCGGCCGAGACGGAATCGAAGCGGGTTTCTTTCAGCCATTCGAAGGTGAAATCCCGGGAGAAATCGGCCCGCAGTTCGTGTTCGTGAATTCTGGGCGGCCCCCCCCGATGCGGTTCGTTGGCATTGGCGGCCAGGATCATGACCTTCCCGCCCGGCCGGGTCAACCGGCGGAGGCCGCTGACATAGCCGGCCGCGTCCTGATGGCGGACGTGGTGATAGCAGCCGCGGTCGAAGATGAAATCGAACGGTTCCATCTCGGGGGGAGCGGAGGCATCGGCCAGCACCCAGCGGATGTCGACCCCCGCCTCCTTGGCCAACTGCTCGGCTTGCCGAAGGGCGGTGGGGGCCACGTCCAACGCCGTGACTTCAAAACCGTGCTGGGCCAGATAAATCGCGTTGATCCCGCTCCCGCAACCCAATTCCAAAGCCCGCCCCACCGGGAGCGCATCCGACTCGACCGCCTCGCGCAAGTCGCTGGCCGGGCGACCCGGGTCCCAACCCGCGCGACCACGCCGGTAAGCGGAATCCCAGCGATCGAGCAGGGGAACCCCCTCGGGACCGTGTGGCAGAATGCCCGACGGCAGCAGCCGCCGCTCGAGTTGCGCCGTGCCCTCGGCGTCCCAGACCGCCAGCGAGCCGGCTGCCTCGGCCTCCTGCGGGAGGCGGACTTCCCACTGCTGCTGGCCCGCCGAAATCACGAACTCGCCAGACGCCCGAACCGACACGCCCAGCATCGGTGCCTCCCGCTCGCCCAGCACCGCGTCCGCCGGCGGAATCAAGAACACGTGCACCTGGCGATACGAAGGGCCCTCCGACTCGGTTGACGAAAACTCGGGTGGCAACGGGTGCCAGAGCAGCCACCCGCCGGGTACCTGCACCTGCCGCAACCCGTCCTCCTCCGCCCCGATCCGCTCGGCCGCCAAATCCCACCAGCAGGCCTCCGGTAACGCCCGCAGGCCAACGATCCGTTCTTCCAACACGAATACCGAGGGCTTGAAGAACAGCAGGCGGCGACGGGCCGTGGTGCCGTCCGCGACACTCGCCACCCGACCCTCGGCATACACGAACAAAGGATGCTCCTCGTAAGCCACGATCTCCTGCATCCCCAGCCGCTGGGGGGCCGGCAGTTCGGGTTGGTACTCTTGAAAAACCTCCTGCAGATCCCGCAGGGCGGCGGCCGGAAACACCACCGCCGACTGCGGAGCGGATGCGGACTCCGCCACGGCAAGCGGCGCACCCGGTCCGGCCAATAGCAGAACCCAGATCCCGCTGGAGACCGAACGGAAAAGCGACCGGCGGGTCCACCGGCAGGGCGGCACGTGGGGATTGTCATTCGTGTCCATGTGGAAACCTCTCGAGTTTTCTGGGAGTTGGCTGCAACTCAAACGGCGGGCGTTCGTCCGGCGACGTGGGGATCCAGACAATGACGGCCGATTGGTCCCCCCAGCGGGTCCCGGCAAAAACCGCGGTACCCGCCACGGGGAGAATCTTGGCAGGAATGCCATGGCGAACCGCGTTGGCTCACGGCAAGACGCCATGGCCCGGTTGGGCACGGCAGGAGTTTCTCGTACACGGCAGGATGCCGTGTCTACAGGGATTCGTAGGGGTTGTAGGCGCCGGGCGTGGGATAGGGATAGCGGCCGTCCTGGTCCGGCAAGCTCCGGGGTTGGGCATCCCAGGCCAGTTGCTCAGGCCCTTCTTCTGGACCTTGTGCCACAGCCTCGTCCCAGCGGATGACCTGGCCGGAATAGCTGGCCATGCGGCCCATCACGGCCGTCATGCTGCTGACCGCGCCGAACCAGCCCTCGTTCAACTCTTCGCCATCGCGGATGGCTTTGATCAAGGCGACCTGTTCCTGCACGTAGGGGTTGCCACTTTCCAATTCGGGTCCACCGCCCACCGAGACGCTCCGGCTGCCCTCCTTACCATGCACGAACTCGTTGACCTGGTTCCAGGTTCCCGGCTGATGCCGTGACTGGCTGAACATCTTCGTGCCATCAGCGTAGGTGAATTCGATGTAGTGATGATCGAAGATGTCGCCATAGTTGCCACGATGGACACGCCCCCCCATGCCATTGGCTTCGACCGGGTGTGCCGCGCGATGGTTGCCGTCGCGAGCCATGACCCAGTTAGCGATGTCGATGTTGTGGACATGCTGTTCGACGATATTGTCTCCGTACAGCCAGCGGAAGCAGCCCCAATTGCGGACTTGGAACCGCATTTCCTCGGGGTCATTTTGGGGTCGTGAGCCCAGATCGCGTCCGCCGCCGCCGAGTCCGTTCCAATACACCCGCAGGAACATCACCTCGCCCAACTTGCCTTCGTGGATCTCCTCGATTCCGCGAATGTAACTCGCCTGATGATGCCGCTGCAAACCGACCACCACCCGCAGCTCCTTTTCGTCTGCCATTTCGTTCGAGGCGACCAGCGAGCGGTACCCCGGGGCGTCGATGCAGCAGGGTTTTTCCATGAACACATGTTTACCAGCCCGCACCGCCTCGCCGTACTGCCAGGGCCGGAAACCGGGCGGCGAGGCCATCAGCACCACGTCGGGGTCCGTTTCCAAGACCTTGGCATTGTTATCCAAACCGGTACAGATCCGTTCGTCCGGCACGTCGATGTAGTCGGACCATTCATCCTGCAAACGGTTCAGCGAGCCGCGCACGCGGTCTTCGAAGGCGTCGGCCATCGCGATCAGCTTGACCGGCTGATTCAACAACTGGGCGGCGTTGATGAAATCG
>SLMF01000745.1 GCA_007133715.1 Planctomycetaceae bacterium | reverse complement strand
GGCCATGAGTTTCCTAACACAATGTATGACGGACACTCCTGTCCGTCGTGCGGGAAATGACGGACAGGAGTGTCCGTCCTACTTCTTTGGTTCCGTTAAGAAACCCGTGTCCAGGTGCTTACTCGTCCCGTTCTACTCCCCGGCATCGCGGTGAGCGACGAAGCGGTCTTGTTGGCTGCATGGCAGAATCTCCCCAGCAGGATCGAGCAGGGGCAGATAACAGCTGCGCTGCCGTGGGATTCGTGGCGATAGGGGTCCCCGACCTGGCATCGTAGACACGGGCAAACGCAGCTGTTATCGTATCGTGGACAGGGTTGCAGAACAACAAGGCGTGGCGGACCGGATCGCCCGGGCGATCGGCAAGCCCGGCCTCGTATCGGAAAGCGGCCCTCGTCGAACCGCGCCGTTCCGGGAGCTACCCGAGCCCCAGGGGTGGTTTGTTCCGCGTCGCGAATGACCGTCGAAAGGAGACGAACCATGCGAGTCGAATCGGAAGCGGGTAGCCATTGGGATGGGATGGGTTCTCGGATGCGGGGCACGGTAGCGGCGGTGGCGTTGCTGGTCGCCAGCGGAGTGTTGCGGGGCGAGGCAACCCATCCCGCGGAGCCGAGCAATCTGCTCGAGAACGGGCGATTTGCGGGCCAGCAGGGCGAGGGGGTACCGTCGCCGTGGCGTGCGACGATGACCAGCGCCGAAGTGGACCATGCCCCGCAGGGGACCGTGGACACGGTGGCTTCTCCGTTTGCGGAGGAGGAGAATGCGGTGCGGCTTGAAAAACATGGGGCGGCCAGTTGGTGGCCCCAGGTGTGGAGTCCCAGCCAATCGCTCGAACCGGGGCCGTACGAATTCACGGTCCAGGCCTCGGGCACCCTGCCGCAGATTTCCCTGCGGGCCAGTGCCCATGTCAGCGGCCAGCGGGTGCGGTTGGACCGGTCCCTGGCTCTGTCGGAGCAGCCCCAGACGTTGAGCCACGTGTTTGTCGTACCTGGCGGTAGCGACCATGTTTCGGTGGGGCTGTCCGCGCCCGCGAACATCGGCGGCTACGTCGTCTTTGGTCAAGCCACGTTGCGGCCGTTGGCCCAGACGCCGCCGGGTGCGATCGCGACGCTGCCGCCGGGCGAGCACGCGGACCCCGATCCCGTCCAGGGACTGGAGAGCTTCATGGAGCGGCAGGGTCACAAGCCTTATGAGTTGTTCGAGCGCGGGGACGAGTTGATGGCTTGGCGGGTGATCTTCCAGGATCGGCAGTTCGGCACGCCGGTGTGGATGCTGGACAACTCGCCGACCGTCGAGCATGGCGGCACGGCTTCGGTGTGGTCGGCCTGGAACCCGGATGGCTCGACCATCTACGTCGAGGGCACTCGGCCTCATGGCGACGGCTGGCACAGCGGCTGGTTCTTTGATCGGGATTTTTCGCGGTTGCTCCCCAGCCGGGGCGGGCGGCCGGCGGTTTGGGCACCCGAAGATCCCGACTGGTTCTACAGTCCTGCCAGCCCCCACAGCAACGTGACACGCACCCATTGGCGGACCGGTCAGCAGGAGCAGGTGGCCGAATGGGAACCGCTGGACTGGCCAGCTTCCGGCAAACGCGTCTACGGTCTGACTGCGGACCGGCAGCATATTTTCCTGGACCTGCCCAATCGCGGCATTTTCGTGCCCTTCGAACGTGACGCGGACCATCCGATCCCCGTGCTACCCTTGTACGACGGGCGGCCGATCGGACCCGCTGGTACGTCGGTCGGCGGCAACCATTTCAATGTGCTGTACGACCATCCGGAACACGGCGACTTGATCGCCCTGCGGACCGGGATGCTGATCGATCGAAAGACGGGCGAAACGACCTGTGTAGCCGTCCCCTTGTGCGGCAACACCCAATACCTGCGAGCCTTTTACGACGATCGGGTCCGGTACCCGCAGGGGGAAGAATGGCTCGCCTACGGCCTGCCCTGGTTCGTCGACGGTGTCCGCTTGCCGGTGGGTTTGAGCATGGACGCGCTGTACGATTTGTGGCGAAACACGCCCCACGCCACGCACGGCCACGAATCCACCTCGCCGGATTGGCAATACCTCGCCGTCGACGGTGGCACCACGCGGATCTACCATGTGCGGGACGGCGATTTCCGCTCGCTGCGGCTGTCACGCAACGGTACGAATTACCACTTGCACTGGCGCCAGCATCCGCGTTTCTTCGTCGGCTGGGTCCGCGGCTGGAACTTCGGCAGCTACCTCCGGCCGGAGAACGCGAACATCGAGTTCCAGATCTTCTGTGACGGGACGTTTCAGCCGATCGTCGATACCAAACACCGGCTGAACGGCTACTATGCCGGCGGCGATTTTTCGATGCTCAGTCCCGATGCGACGAAGATCCATTACGGCTCGAGCATGACGGGCCGCTTCCGCAACTACATCGCCGTCATGGCGCACCCGCGTCCGCCGGTCAACCTGGCCTGGCAAGCGGAACAGGGTGCCGTAACGCTCGCCTGGGAGCCCTCGCGGTACAGCCGAGAAACACGGGGATATCTGGTCTATCGCGGCGAGCGCAGCGGCGGCCCGTATCGGCTGCTGACGCCTCAGCCTGTCGAAGCGACATCCTGGCGCGATGCCACGGTCGAACCGGGCCAGGCCTACTCCTATGTGGTCAGCGCCTTGGAACACTCCGGGCTGGAGAGCGGCTATTCTCCGGAAGCGGCGCGGGCCGGACTGGAACTGCCGGCCGAGCTGGACGCGCCCCTGGTCGTCTATGCGGAACCGGAAGACGCGCTCCGCGACTTGCCGACCGGTGCCCTGCCCGGGCTGGCCATGGGCGTGGATCGCCACGGAGCGTCCGACGGGTACTTCCTGTATCGTCATCCCGAGGCCGAGCGAGGTGAGGCGAGTTTGACCGTGCCGGTGCCTGCCGCCGGACGCTATCATCTCTGGGCTCGCGTGCGTTCCCGCGGCACGCAGACGGGCGCGTGGAGCGTGACTGTCGCCGATCAGACCCTGTCGGTCGGCAGTGATGCTGGCGAGTGGACGTGGGTCCGTGCGGAGCCCGAGTCCTTGGAATTGGAAGCGGGTCCGTTGGAAATCGGCGTGGCGACCTCCGCGACGGCAGCTCAGCTGGACCTGCTGTGCCTGACGACCGATCCGGAGATGACGCCCCGCGGTCCCCGTCCGCAGAACGTCTCTCCGCCCCCGACGGTCCGGGAGCTGCAGGTCGAGAACATCCGGCCGCGGGTGAACCGGCTGGTGTGGGAGCCGTCCGAGTCGGCCGGCTTGGCCTACTATCAGGTTTACGCCGCCCGCGAGCCGTTCGACGCTCCCGACCAGCGGTTGCGGATCGGGTCGCCCAGCGAGCCGGAGTTAATCGATTGGGGGCTGCGGGCGGATACGGAATACTATTACGCGGTCACGGCCGTCGATCGGCAGGGCAACGAGAGCCCGCTGAGTGCCTTGGCCCGGCTGACAACGCCCGCCCGCGAGACTCCGCCGGTGTTGCTGGAATTGCACTTTGCCGACGCCGAGACAGAAGGGGCCTTCGAACGTTCGACCGCAGCCGGGACACGGGGCGAAGCTTACCTGGTGCCCGAGGAACGGGAGGCGAACCGTGTGAGTTGGGAGATCGACTTGCCGCATGCCGGCCCGTATTACCTGTGGCTGCGTTACCTGCACCGCGGTTCGGGCGGTCGAGGCAACGAGGTACAGCACGCGGTGCGGGCGACGCTCGACGGACAGCGAATCGCCACCCTGGGAGGCGGCAGAACCGACTTGCATGTCCCCGACCGGCTGATCGGTCCGGAAAGCCGTTTGGCCGAACGCTTGTGGACCTGGGCCTGGCCCGGGGATGTCAATCTGGAAGCCGTCCCGTTGCCCGCCGGACAACATACCTTGACGCTCAGCAATCTGACCGCCGACATCCGTTATGATGCGTTGATCTTGACCGACGAACCGACGTGGCAGCCGCCCGACGGACGCCTGCGGCAGCGGTGAAGCTCACCAACGCCCCGGAGGCCAACCGGTTCCTGGTCCGCGAGTACCGGCCGGGCTGGGAGTTCTAAACTCCGAACCACGCATCCATGCGGGTTGAAATACACGGGAGGGTGGTATCTGCGGCGGGCGAAACAGGTCGGGTTCACCGCGTGACACTCGCTCGCCGTGTTTGACATCGGCAGCGCGATCTCCTATCCTAACCTTCAAGGGCGGCAACCGTTTGTCGCTGCGCAAGGCTGCTGACGATTCGCCGCCCGCGCTGTGTTTACCAAACCCCAAGGAGTTGGAACCATGTTGAGGTATGCCAAGTGTCTTTGTCTTCTGTTCCTGGTGCTATCGGTTGCCGGTCCCGCTCGTTCGGACGAGGCGGTGCCACCGATTCGGGCACTGATGGTCACCGGTGGCGGCTGGCACGACTTCGAAACGCAGAAGACGCTGATCAGCGAAGGGGTGAGTGAACGGATTCATGTCGAGTGGACGATTGATTATGAAGCGGGCCGCCGGGCCGATTTCTCCCCCACCCGTTTCGAAGATGAAAACTGGATCGACGGGTTCGATATCGTGGTCCACAACCACGGTCTGACCAACCTGCGAGAGCACGATCCGCTGGCCGCTCGCATCGCCAACGCCCACCACCGCTCGGGCGTACCCGCCGTGGTGATCCACAATACGCTGCACAGCCTGCGCGACTCCGATCAATGGCACGAATTCATGGGCATTACCTCGCGGGTGCACGAGTCGAATCGGCCGCGGGAGATCAAAAACTTGGCTCCCGACCACCCGATTATGCAGGATTTCGGCGAAACGTGGACTCCGGCTACGGTGGAACTGTACACCATCGTGCATGTCGGCGATGACGTCACGGTCCTGGCCGATTGTTACGGCGAGCGTCACGATCGGCGTCACGTCACCCATTGGACGCACCAGTACGGCGAAGCGCCGGTGTTTGGCACCACGATTGGTCACGACAACCGTGCGGTAGCCGACCCCGTGTACCTGGACACGCTGGCCCGCGGGATCCTCTGGGCAACCGGCAAACTGGATGACGAGGGCAACCCCTTGCCGGCCTACAACCGGAGTCTTTCAGTAGACTGAGCGAGACGTCGTCCCACCTCGCCACGTCCGTGGCGCGCGTCTTGGTCATCCGTCTCTGCATTTGCCGCGTCTCCTGCCCTCCTGAATCAGCCAGGATGGCGGGAACGGGTTTCGGTTTGCGTTGCGGTTTTCGAGCCGTGGCATGGGAGCACATACGGTGACTCTCCCCGGTTTCGCCTTGCTCGGCTTGGCCCGTCGGCCTGCTGTGGTCACGGTGCCCAGATCATCGACACCCTTCGCGTGCGGATCGACCTGCACACGGGGTTGCCATAGTGGCCGTCGATCAGCTGCTTGCCTGCTTCCCGCCGACTGGCTTGGATATATTACGGGAGCAAGGATCAAGAACCCGGATCAGGGCAATTGGACGGATTCGCCGCCCGAACGGGAACCCAAGGCGCCCCACAGCCCGTAGACCGAGGGCCCGGCATAGTCCTGCGGGCGACCCTGATCGGCCAACAAGGGCGAACCGACCACCGTGTTCGTCGGGTCTCCCGCGTCGATCGTGTCGGCGATGAATCGCGTCGCACCATCCCCCATCACGACATTCACCCCGCCCGGATGGCGGCTGCTGGCGGAGATGATCGCCCAGTCTTCCGGGGCGTTTCCACAAGTTGGCGAGTTGGGCGGCAAAATCGGATGCCATTGCGTGTAGGGCGTTCGCGAGTCGGTCCAGCGCCATCCCATCATCTGCCCCCCCGTTTCCACATTGCCCGTGAACAGGTTGTCCGGACCGACACGAGCCAGGCAGATGGCAGGCGGGGCACTGTTGTACGCGCCCACGTCCCGTGCCAACGTTTCACGAACCTGCCGACTGCCCCGCACCCCCACCATCACTTCCGCAATCATCATCGTGTTGCTCAGACCGTCGGTGACGGAAGCTGTCGTGATCGTCACATGCTGGCCCCGCCCGAACATCCCGCGAGATTCCCCCCAGTCCCAGTTCAACCATTGATCACCGCGGTTGCATTGATAGCTGATCGGCGTCCTGCCATCATTCGCCGCGGGAACATTCGACGCCAGACCGTCGGACGGGCAGATCAGTCCCCCCATCCAGGTCTGGTTTACGGCAGTGCCATGCCAAGGCCGCTCGATACCCACGTGCGTGGCCATCAGCTCGTCATAGATCGCTTGCTCCTCGATAAACGGCAGCAGCAGCACGGCGTAGCTCCAACGTTCCCGTCCGTCGCGCCAATCGCGGTGCGTCGGATCGCGAAACAGTGGGTCGTGCGTGGCGGAGGGAAAGCGGTTGTGGGTATCGTGGAAATTATGGGATGCCAACCCCAATTGTTTGAGATTGTTGGTGCATTGGGTTCGCCGAGCCGCCTCGCGCGCCGCTTGAATTGCGGGCAGGAGCAGGGCGACCAGGATCCCGATAATCGCGATCACCACCAACAATTCCACCAGGGTAAAGGCCGACCTGCCGCACGAATAATCCCGGTTCCTGTGGACCGACATCTCTTTGCTCTCCTTCCGCGATCACGCGATGAGCAGCCGAAGCAAACGGGGCCGATCTCGAAGATTTCGAGCGACACGGGCGTTTTTTCGTCGGCTGGGAAGAATGAAAAACGAATTCACACCCTGTATCAACCCGGCGGCCGCCGGGAAGTTTCGCGGCCCCCCCGAAAACCACGTACCCGGTTTCGGGGCCCCCTGTCCTGCCCCGAAACCGGCGGCGAGTACGCTTGTAAGTCGCGGTGCCCCGCCGCCCTCTCGCCCGAGTCGGAAGGCCCACCGTCGCGCCGACCGAAGATGTCAACAGGGTTCACGAACACCCGCGTGTTCTCATGCGTGTACGTCAGCGGAACAGGCGGAGCGTCCAACACGGTCTCGACGGCCCAAGTCGCCAGAATCAACATCGAGAACAACAGGCCGAGCGTCGGCAGCACGGGGAGTTCGAGTTCCCGGCGCGCCCGTTCCCCCCGTGAGCCGGCTCGGAGGCCGAGTATTCGGAGCGCGAGTAACTGTCTCACCGAGTCACTTTCCATGAAAGGCTGGATTCCCATTCCCATGCCTTTCCAACCCAGTGACCGCGGAAAAGTTTCGTACGCCCCCAAAAATAGATGCCGGCCAGGACGGCTCGACCCGATAATCGCCCGGAACGGGAGAGTGACCAAGAACAACCGAAGTTCGGACTAGCTCACGGACACCGTTTCGATGGTGGTCGCGGGCGTTTCCCGGTACTGGAAGGTGAATTCACCCTCCTGGTAGTCGACTTCGACCGCGCCGCCCTCGCAGATCGCGCCTTTCAGCAGTTCGCTGGCCAGGGGGTTCTGGATCTGCTGCTGGATCACCCGTTTCAGCGGACGGGCGCCGAATGTGACGTCGAAACCTTGGACCGCGATCGCCGACCGCGCCGACTCGGTCACCGTCAAGCGAATCGCTTGTTTCTCGAGCTTGTTCTGCAACAGCCGGACCTGCAAATCGACAATCCGCCGCAGCTCTTCCCGGGTCAAGGCATGGAACAGGATGATGTCGTCGACCCGATTCAGGAACTCGGGCAGGAAATGGGCGTGCAAGGCCTGCATCACCGCCGTTCGCATCTGGCCCTCGTCGCCTCCCTGCTGCGAGATCTGCTGGATCAGCTGACTGCCCACATTGCTGGTCATCACGATCAGGGTGTTGGTAAAGTCGACGGTGTGGCCCTGGTTGTCGCTCAACCGCCCGTCGTCCAGCACTTGCAGAAGGATGTTGAATACGTCGCGATGGGCCTTCTCCATCTCGTCCAGCAAGACGACGCAATAAGGGCGGCGGCGAACCGCCTCGGTCAACCGGCCTCCTTCTTCATACCCCACGTAGCCCGGCGGGGCGCCGATCAGGCGGCTGACCGTGTGCCGCTCCATGAACTCGCTCATGTCCAAACGCACCATGGCGTTCTCGTCGTCGAAGAGCACTTCCGCCAGGGCTTTGCACAGTTCGGTCTTGCCGACACCCGTCGG
>SLMF01000564.1 GCA_007133715.1 Planctomycetaceae bacterium | reverse complement strand
CGCGGGGCGTGGTCAGCAACGTCCGCTGGATCTCGGCCAACAGACGATCCGAAATCTCTTCGTCCGTCGCCTCCTCGGGAAATCGCACGGTCCGGGTCAACACCAAACGACCCTCATGCACTACGTTCAAGTCCGCTTCCGTGCCCGCACGACTGACAATCAACCCGGGAGCTTCCCGGTCCGAGGCCAACCGTCGAAATAAGGACAACGAAGCCAGCGGGCGCAACAGCAATCGCTGGAGCTTGCGACGCTTCGTCTCGCAACGCCGCCGCACAACCGCCAATTCCTCCGGTTGCAACGCCGCGACGGTTACCCGTCGTGACTCGCCCGCTTCCACCTGATCCGGAAGGAAATCCAGAATCGTGTCGTCCGTGATCGACGTCGACTCCTGAATCGCCTGGTTTTCCACCAACTCGGGAAGCTCCTCGTCGGTGGTCGGCGGCAGGTTCAGCGAAAATAACTCGACACTGCTCCGAGGCAGCGCGAACAACAGCCGGCAACTCCCTACCCGATGCTTCTTCAGCACCCGGTCCAGCCAACCGGCATACCAGGCATCCAGGGCTTCCTCCGGCGAGACCGGGTCGCCTGCTTCGCCTTCGCCCGCTGACGGTAGTTCCGCCGGTAAATCCTCCGAACCGAGCCCGCTGACCCGTACCTTGCGGTTGCTGACCGTGGCCAACACATAACGAGCTTGCTGAGAATCCCAATCGACGGCAAGTAAGTAAGGCATGATGATTTGGTCCGTGAATTTGGGAATCCACCGTTATCTTTGTTTTGAAAAACCGGCCCTTCGAGCGTGTGGGCAGTTCACCACGCAATCGTCACATTCCCCGCACCGTTTCCGCGACCCCGCCCCTCCGCGCCGCTCTCTTCGGCAGTAAAGCCCCGCCCGAGCAGCCCCAGGTTCTTCCAGTATACTTGCTGAGGCGGCGAGACAGTAGCGTCCAGAACCACTTCGCCGCGAGCCGTCAGATTCGAATTCCGATCAAAGGCCACCACCTGACCCCGATAAACCTCGCCGCCACAGGTCACATAGGCCAACATCTCTCGCATCTGATCCCGATCGACCAAGCCTTCCGTCAACAGCCACGTGGGGTGCCGTTGATCAGGCTCCAGCCGATCACTCGCCGACGGCCGCGCCGCGATGATCCGCTCGACCAGCGAACTGTCCATCCCCGGGACCCCCAGAAGCACCTCGCGAGTGGCCTGATTCACGTTGATCCGCCCCCGAATCACCGGCTCGTCGAACGTGGTAACCCGGTCCATCCAGGTGGCCAAATCCTCCCGTAGCCCCTCCGGCGTGCTGCGGAACGGACTGTCCAACAGAATCCGCTCGGGCTCCTCTTGTACCGCATGATCCGCTCGGGCGGGCACCGCAATCTGGATTTCCAACAGATCCAGCTCGGAATCGAACGCGAACTCGGCCGGCAACGACAGGTCCAATTCGAATTCCACCCGGCTGGCAGCCTGCCAACGGCTGCTCCGCCCGCCCCGCGCTTGCGAAGAACGGCCGCTCGAGGAACCTATCGCTCCCCCGAAAATGTCTCCCGACGGGTCGTAGGGCCCGAATTGACGGTAGGCGATCACAAATTCCGCCCAGCGTTCATCGAAAGCCGCTACCAAAGCTTCATGCAACTCTTCCAAATCCGGCGAGTTCAAATCGATCCGCGGCTGGCCATCGTACGTCTGGTTCCGCTCCGCGCTGTGAACCGTCAGCAGCCACGCCCAGGGGGTTTCGTCGGCCGACACCGGGGAATCGCGAGCCATGTTCCGTTCGCGGGACTCGACCCGGTAATTGACGTCCATGTCCGGTCCCAACAGACTGATTCGCGCAATGTCACGGACCAGCAGCAGTTCTTCCAGCACGGCTGGGATCCCGTTTCGGGGCCCGTAAGGAAGCCCTTGCCCGGCATAGTAAGCCTCCTCCGCCCCGGAAGGGCGAGCCGAATCGTCCGGATCGATCCAGTCCAGGATGGCATCGGCCATCGCATCCGACATCCCCGGCAGATTCAGCAACGCGTCACGGGCCGCCCCCGGATGATCACGTTCCCAATCCAAAAGGACGCCCAGATTCAATCGAGTCGACTCGTTCTGCAACCCATAACGCAGATTGTCTCCACGCCCCCCTTCCGTGATGGGCGAGACCACCGAAAAACCGGTCTCTTCCAGCGAGTGTTCCAACGCCGGTACATCGACCGCGAAAAATAACCCGCGATTGCTCCGTAACCCGCCCTCCTGCTGCCGCTGTTCCGCCGATTGATCCAACACCCCTCGGAGCAGTTCCACGCCCGAGGCCATCGTCTGCTGCAACTGCAGCTGGGTTCCCTGCAGATGCACGGCTTTGTTTTCCGTGGTCAGATTCAATACGAAACTCAAACCGGCCAGCGTCAACATCATGATCACGATCATCACGACCACCAGGATGAACGCGCGGCGCCGCCCGAAGCGGCGATTCTTCCGGCCGGTTCGCGCGACCGGTCGCTTCGTGTTGCTTGCGAAGGGGCGGGTGGGAACTACCATGCGAGTCAATCCCGTTGGGTACGAATCCAATCGTCCTGCAGTCGAGTGGGTTTGCTTTCTGCCGGCGGCGTCCAGCGAGGCGGAGCAATGCGAGGGGGCGTCGCCCGCGGCGGTGCTGCCGGACGGGGCGCCTCCGCCGGGCGTGGCTCGGGAGGCGGTTGACGGTAGTTGGGCGAAGCGGGCAAATCAACGATCATTTGAAGGGTGGTCACACTCGCCCCCGAACGGCGCGAACTCGCCGCCGCGAACTCCTCGTCCCACTCGCCCGCCGACTCCCTCGCTTGCGGATCCCCGATTTCCAAGGTCACTTCGACCGCCACCGGCAACGACCGCCGTTGGAGGCTGTTCCACGAACCGGTCCAGCCGGTACCACTGTAGTAGCGGAAGCGGAGCCCGGAGACCTCCGGAACAAAGACCCAGCGATCATCCGCCGCCCGTCGCCCGTTCTGCCCCTCCGAGTTCTGCTGGTCCGGCAGCTCGTCATTCAAGTCGGCCGGCTCGAGCGGTGTTTCGAAATCCAGCTCGCGCCGCGCCAGACCATGCCGCGCCACGCCCTCCGCCGAATTGCCAGCAGCCGAACCACGGAACTCATAGGTGATTGTCCGCAATTCGGGCACGCGAGCCCCGCTGGCCTGTGCACGCTGCCTCTCCCTTCCTACAGGGACGGGATTGCCTTGCAGCGGGGTGACCTGCAACACGTCGATCCGTAAGCCGTCCCGAGTTCCCGACAACCCGAACCGTCGGCGTTGAACCGCGCCCGCCGGCTCGGCCGGCTGACCTGGCAGCGGATCCTGAATGGCCGCCCGCAGATCCTCGGCAATCTGCAGCATCAAGGCCCGACTCAATTGCGAACGTTCGACCCGAGCCTGTCCCCGATCGAACAGGTCGGCGTAGGCCGCGTACACAATCCACAACGTGATCATTAAGAAACTGCACAGCCCCACAGCCAACAGCATTTCCAACAGGGTAAAGGCCCGCGCGCGGCGCACTGTTCGCCCTCGAAAGCCCGCCAGCCCCCCAATTGCTCGGCTGATCCGTCGCGACTGAAACATGTTGCCCACCGACATCAAAAATCAAAAAACGTGCCCGCGCTGGCACGCCCTTCCTCGTCCCGGCTCGGTTGGTGCATCCAACGAACCAAGGAAAAACTCTTGCCACGCCGCCGTCCTCCCGCGCTCGCTTCCGGCCGAACCGTGACCTGGACCGATACCATGTCGTGCTGGCTCTGACGCTGGACCGCCACCTCGTACGTCCAACCCGGCACGTCGGGGACCGCCGTCGCGGCCTGACCCTCCAGCGGTTCGGCACCCGCCACAATGGCGTTCAAACGCGCCAGGCACAGCAACTGGGCCGTGGTCAACGATTCCGCATCCTCGGCATGATGACGCCCCACACCGGCCATCTGACCCAGCACGACCAGACTGGCCAGCAGCATCCCGGTGGCCAACAGGACTTCCATCAGCGAAAAACCACGCTGCCGAGAACCGTTCATGGGACCGTCACGGTTGTCAAAGGCTCGGGGCGGCCGCGATCCCGACCCCGCGCGGACTCGGCGATACGCTGAACCCGGGAAATCTGCACCGTGCCCGTCAACCCTCGCACGGTCAGTTCCACGCGGTAGTCGTCCAGTGCGAGGGGGATTTGGGCATTCAACGCACGGCCGTTGGGGTAGAAGACCAGCACGGTCGGGCCGCTGCGGAGCGAAGCCGCACGCAAACGCTGCGAGCCGTTCGAAGCTTCCAAGAAGACGATCCCCGGGGGCAGCGATTGTTCGTCCCCGGGAACCACGTCGTCCGCGGTCAGCTCGCCCGTGTCGTCGATCATCGGGTTCGCGCCGGAATCCCCGCGGCGCGGCGACCGCTGGGTGGCGGTCACCGAATACGTGTTCCCGCCGGGTTCATAAAAAAACCACGTGGGATCGCCCGCTTCAATCGCCGAAAGACGAGCGGTGAGCAACTCGGCACGCAATTCCCGAGCCGCGTTCAACAACTGCCCGCGCTGGGAAAACCTTCCCAACGACGGCGCAGCCAGCATCAACGCAGTCCCCAACAGGGAAACCACAATCAGCAGTTCCCACAAAGTATAGCCACACGGCTTGGTGAGGCACCCGGGCGGCTTCATCGTCTTGATCTCACAAACGGCCGAATCGACCCCTAGAAGTCAAAGTCACCACCCAGGTCGACGTCGACCTGGATGTCCAGCTCCTCGCCCCGTCCGTTCTCGCCCTCACCGCTGGCGGCTCGTCCCCAACTGGTGATGTCGTCTTCCGTATTGTCCTCGCCATCCGGACCAAACGACCAGATGTCCGGGAAATCGCCCGACCCGCGTTCCGGCGGGAACACATACTGGTACTCGTTGTTCCACGGATCCAGGGGGATTTCATCCCGGTTGACGTACGGGCCGTCCCAGCCGGTCACGCCGCCTTCCTCCGCATCACTCGGCGCCCGCAACAACGCGTCCAAACCTTGCTCCGTGGTCGGAAATCGCTTGGTGTCCAACGCATAACGCTCCAAACAACCACGCAATAACTCGATCTGCGCCTTGGCCGTCTGCCGGTCAGCACGCTGCTGGGCACCCAGAAATCGAGGTACAACCAGGGCGACCAACATCACGAGGATCGCCAACACAATCAACATTTCCGTCAGGGTGAACCCGGCTCGCCGGGCCCGGGGGGGAGTGGCAATTGCCATTTCTTTTCCTCCAGACAACAAAGGGGTACAAGCTCTTCTATCCACCAATTGCGGTCATTGTATCAAAGACCGGCAACAGTAAAGCAATCAATACGAATCCGATTAACACGCCCATGACCAGCAGCATCATCGGTTCGGCCAAGCGAATCATCACGTCGATCTTGCGGGCCGTGTTGCGATCGATGCCGTCCGAGACACTGATCAACACGTGGTCCAAGTTATTGGCCTCTTCGGCGACCCGAATCATGGCCATCACCGGGGGGGGGACCAAACCGCATTGGGCCAACGGTCCGGACAGCGTTTCGCCCGCCGAAACATTCTCGGCCGCTTCCTGGATCGCTTGCGACAACAGCCGGTTGCCCGTGGAATCGCTGCTGATCTCCAAGGCTCGCAGCAGCGGAACTCCATTGGCCAGCAACGTCCCCAAAATGCGGCAGAAACGGGAAACGGCGTAACCGTGGAAAATCGGACCCATCACGGGTATCTTCAATTTCCAGCGATCAATGAACATCCGGCCGCTCTCCCGAGCCGCCAAACCACGCAACCACATCCCGAGACCAGCTAACCCGCCCAACACAAATAAACCGTAGTTTTGCAAAGTATCGCTGATGGCCAACAAGACGACGGTGGGCAACGGAAGACCTCCCGAGTCCTGCTCCAGGCGAGCAAACAACTCCGCGAATTTCGGTACAAAAAACACAATCAACAATGCGGTGATCACGAAACCGATCGAGGCCAGAAAGGCAGGATAAATCATCGCTCCGGTCACCCGGGCCTTCAGCTCCTGCTGATTCTCCAAAAACTCGGCCGTTCGCTTGAGCGCATCCTCCAAAAACGAACCCTCCGTGCCCGCCCGCACCATGCTGACCGCCAACTCGCCAAATACGTTGTCGTGCTTGGCAAAAGCATCCTCCAGCGGCATCCCTTCCGCCACCTGGTCCCGCACATCCGCCAACACTTCGCCCATCGCCGGATGCGGGCACTGTGAGGCCAGAATGGTCAGCGAATCCAGCAATGCCACGCCGTTCTCAAGCAGATCTGCCAATTGAGTCAGCGAGGATACCAGCACCGGCATCTTGACCCGACGCTGCCGACCCCATTCCACCGTCCGCTTCTCGGCCACATGCAACGGGTACAAGGACCGTTCCGCCAACGCCTTCAGCGTCTCGCGTTTGTTCCCCGCCGTAATCGTCCCGCTGATGTCCTGGCCTTCCAGGGTGCGAGCCGTATAGGCAAATTGTGGCATGATCGATCAACTCTCAGTCGGTCTTCGTGACCCGTAGCACCTCATCGACCGTCGTCTCGCCGCGAAGAACCTTTCGCCAACCATCTTGACGTAACGTGCGCATCCCTGCTTCCATCGCAGCCTTCTTCACAAGGTTTGTCGGTGCCCGTTCCGCAGCCAACCGGCGAACTTCATCACCCGTCACCAACAGTTCATAAATACCCGCACGACCGAGGTACCCGGTACCACGACAATGGCGGCAACCGACGGCCCGTTGAATCTCCCGGCCATTCGACTGCAAGGCCTGAATCGGGAAATCTTCCGGCAACTCGTCCGGATCCGGAACGTAGGACTCGCCGCAATCATCACACAGCGTTCGTACCAACCGTTGTGCCAAAACACCCTCGATCGTACTGCTGACCAAGAACGGTTCGACGCCCATGTCCATCAACCGCATGAACGCACCCGCCGCATCGTTCGTGTGCAAGGTGCTGAAGACCAAGTGACCCGTCAACGACGCCTGAACCGCGTTCTCCGCCGTCTCGAAATCGCGAATCTCCCCCACCAACACCACGTCCGGGTCATGCCGCAGAATACTCCGCAAACTGGCTGCGAACGTCAGACCGACCTTCGAATGCACCTGTATCTGATTGATGCCCTCCAACTGGTATTCGATCGGATCCTCCGTAGTGATGATCTTGGTCCGGTCGTCCTTGATCTCGCTCAAGGCACTGTACAAGGTGGTCGTCTTCCCCGACCCCGTGGGACCCGTGACCAGAACGATCCCGTGCGGCTGCTTGATCAACTGATTGAACTGGGAATAGAGGCCTTTCTCCATCCCCAAACCCCGCAACGAGAAATTCATGCGGTCCTTGTCCAGAATCCGCATCACAATGCCCTCGCCATGCAGCATGGGGATCATCGAGACGCGGATGTCGATCTCGCGGCGGGCCACCCGCAGCTTGATTCGCCCGTCCTGCGGGACCCGTTTCTCCGCAATGTTCATCCGAGCCATAATCTTCAGACGGCTGATAATCGCTGCCTGAAAACGATGGATCTGGGGGGGAGCCGGCTGGGTCTGGAGCACACCGTCCACCCGGTAGCGGATCTTCATGCCGTCCGCCTGAGCCTCCAAGTGAATGTCGCTGGCCCGCGACTCGACCGCTTCCCACAAAATCTCGTTGACCAGCCGCACCACCGAGGCCTCTTGAGCCATCTCGGCTCCCTCGGCCCGGTCCCAATCCAACTCATCGAGGATCTCGACTTTGCCGTTCTGCTCCTCGCGATTGGCCACCAGATCGTCGATGGTCTCCGCACCCACACCCAGGTGATTCTTGATCAGTCGAGCCAGTTCGTCTGGCAAGACCACCACCGGCAGAACACTCTGGCGAACCGCGGCACTGACCGCGTCCAACGCCGCCAAATCGAACGGATTGCTGGTCGCTACGACCAAGCAACGGTTACGCAGTCCCAAGGGAAATACCCCGTGGCGGTGGATCAGCCGCAAAGGGAACCCCTGAAGGGCGGTTAAATCGGCCTCAAAACTGGTCAAATCCACATAGTCCATCCCCATGGCTTTGCCGACCGCTCGCTGTAAGT
>SLMF01000554.1 GCA_007133715.1 Planctomycetaceae bacterium | reverse complement strand
TGTACAGCGAGGCGGATCCGGTCGCGACCGAGTCGCGTCTGTTGCATCAGATTCGGCAGCATTGTCCTCGTCTGCCCGCGGGGCTCGGTCTTTCGGACAGTTTGGGTGCGATCCGCCGCAACCCGGAACTGGTGCCGGGCGGCAAACTGCTGCTGGTGCTGGATCAATTCGAGCAGTGGCTGCACTCGCATTCTCCGAGCGGTCAGCCGGAACTGGTCCGTGCTTTGCGCCAATGTGATGGTGCGACGGTCGCCTGTTTGATCCTGGTGCGGGACGATTTCTGGCTGGGTGTCAGCCGCTTTGTGCGGGAGTTGGAGACGCCGCTGGACCAGGAGCACAACAGCGCTCTGATCGACACTTTTGACGTGCCGCATGCCCGCCGGGTGTTGATTGCCCTGGGTCGGGCGGTGGAGGCGATTCCCCGCGGTCCGCTACCCCGTGCGGCAGGCATATTTGTCGAGCGGGCCGTGGAAGACCTGTCCGAAGGCGGTCGGGTGGTTTGTGTGCGGTTGGCCCTGTTTGCGGAGATGATGCGGGGGCGTCCCTGGACGCCTCAGACCTTGCGGTACCTGGGGGGTGTCAAGGGGATTGGGGTTCGTTTTTTGGAGGAAACCTTCTCGGCAGCCACCGGTTTGCCCCAGCACCGGGTGCATGCGCGGGCGGCTCGGCGGGTCTTGCAGCGGTTGCTGCCGGAGGCGGACACCGAGATCCGTGGTCGGGTGCGATCGCTTGCCGAGTTGCTGGCCGCCTCGGGCTACGCCGAGCGACCGGACGAGTTCGAGGATTTGCTGCGGATTCTCGATCGCGAATTGCGGTTGATTACCCCGGTCGACCCGGGCCCCGTCGTTTCGGTAGAAACGGCAGATGCGGAGTTAGGGGCGGATGCAAAGAACCAGACCGCCAGGGAACCGCCGCAACCGAATTACCAATTGACCCATGATTTCCTGGTACCCTCGCTCCGAGAGTGGCTGCAGCAGCAGCAGCAGCGGACGTTGCGGGGGCGGATGACATTGCGGCTGGAGGAACGCGTGCGGCGTTGGAAGGCGAATCCCGAGACACGCGAGTTGCCTTCCCTGTGGGAGTGGCTGGGGATTGGTTGGTGGACGCAATGGGGACTCTGGACAGGGGAGCAGCAGCGGCTGATGGCCACGGCGCGTCGTTATCACTTGAAACGGACGGGGATCGCCGCCGTGATCTTGCTGGTGTTCGCGCTGGTGGCAGGCCAGTTGGTAGGGCAATTCATGGCCGAGAGTGCCGTCGAACGTCTGCTGTCGGCCGAGACGGTCGACGTGCCCTTGGTCCTGGACGGGCTGCGGCCCTGTTATTTCTGGGCCGAGCGGCCCTTGCGGGAGGCTCTGGACGATCCCGACCCCCGGCGGCGGCTGCATGCCCGGCTGGGACTGCTGCCGATCGATGCCCAGCAGACACATCAACTGGGCCCTTATCTTTTGGAAGCCAGTCCGGACGAGTTGCGAGTGATTTGTGAGACGATGCCGGTGGGTGAGCGGGGGATTTCCGAGTTTGTGGGGCATTTGTCCGACCCGACCAAGGATCCCTATCGCCGGTTTCGCGCCGCCTGTGCGCTGGTCGCCTGGCAAGTGCCCGTCTCGCACTGGGATCCCTATGCGGACGAAATCGCGGCCTGGCTGTCGCTGGGCAACCCGTTCCTGTTGTCGCACTGGGTGGATATCCTCCGCCCGGCAGCGGATGCCTTGATCCCCTCCCTGAAATCGCTGTATCGAAACAGCGATCGGGCGGAAGCCCGACACCAGGCCATGGTCGTGCTGGCCGAATACTTGCGGGATGACCCGGAGCGACTGCTGGAGCTGGGGCGGTTATCCGAACGGGAGGATTTAGGAGTCTTGGCCAGCCAGCTGCGGCATTTCTCAGCGCAGGTGTCCCCCACGCTCCAAGCGATCCTGGACGAGCCGTTGCCGTCGGACGCGCCCGATTATGCAGCCTTCCATCAGCGGGCCAACGTCGCGTTACTGCTGGGTCTGATCGGTTCGCCGGAGGCGATCTGGCCCCTGCTGGCCCCCGCGGAAGACCCGACCCTGCGGACCAGTCTGATTCACGGCTGGGGCGAAGCGGGGCTGGATTCCGAGTTGCTGATCGCTCGGCTGCCGCACGAATCCGAGCCGGGCATCCAGCGGGCGATTCTGTGGAGTCTGGGAAAGGCCGAGGCATTGACGCTGCCGTCCCGGCGGCGAGCGGAAGTGGCCGCGGAGCTTCGGGCTCTTCACCGCCAGACCCCCGATCCGGGCCTGCACAGCGCGGCCCAATGGCTGTTGGCACGTTGGGGTTACGACGACTTTTGGGGAAACGACCAGCATCGGCCGGATCGCGGCCAAATCCGGCCGGATCGCGACTGGTATCGTACGGGTCAGGGGCAGACGATGGCGATCATCCGCGGCCCCGTCCATTTCTCGCAAGATTCCCTGCAAGACGACGCGGATTTCCAGCCCCAGGAATTCCATGCTCCCCAAGTGATCGAGCGAACGTTCGCCATCGCCACCACGGAGGTCACCTTGCGCCAGTATCGCCGGTTTTTGCCTCGGCATCTGGCCGACACCGACGCCTGTCCGGACTCGCCCGTCACGAACGTCACCCGGGCCGACGCAATGGCCTATTGCCAGTGGTTGAGCGAGCAGGAGGGTTTGGCGCAAGAAACGTGGGTCTATGAAACCGATGCCGAAGGCATGTTGCAGATGCCGGCGGACGGGCTGGACCGCACGGGGTATCGGCTGCCGAACGAGCTGGAATGGGAGTATGCTTGCCGGGCCGGGACGTCGACGACGCGTTACACGGGACGAACCGCTCGCTATCTTGAGGCATACGCTTGGTATGTGGGCAACAGCCAGGGCGTGTCGCATCCGGTAGGCTTGCTGTTGCCCAATGATCTGGGCTTGTTCGACATGTATGGCAACGTGCAGGAATGGTGCCAAAACGCATATTTTGTGTCCGAAGAATCCAACCCATCTGCGTTAGAAGCGAAGATGGGGGTTGTTCGTGGGGGCTGCAACCGCGTCTCGCTCCGTTCCTTACGGTCGTCTTTTCGTTTAGGGATTGCGTCTACGTTTAGTGGCCCGACGGTAGGTTTCCGGATCGCCCGCACGTTGCCTCGGGAAGACGGAACCGGCCGACCCGAGTGATTTTGCGACATTTTTGCAGGTTTCGACAGGTGAATCCGATCGAGCACGATTTGTTTCGGCACCCGGAGGCGCCGTTCCGTCACGGCATTGCCCCTGCGTGCATGAAAAGACTGTATCCGGATGTACAGGGAAGTTGAACCGGGTTGGATAAGCCGCGTGTTTTCGACAGCGTCTGCAGGCGGAGGCCCGCGTCCGCTGGTAGAATTTGGGAGAGCGAACGATGAGCGCCGACGCAACCTGGAGAACGGTTCCCGAGAACAGCACCCATCCCGGTTACTGCGTGATGGTATGGGATGGCGAGCAGTGGAACCCTCTGCAGGGGGGAAACTACTGCAACGCTCCCCACATTCCGCCGAACCCCATGGATATCCCGCCCAATGGCGATCCGGGAACCTGGGAGACCTTTGCCTGCGTTCCTGCGGGCGGAGGGGATTCCTATTTTGCGACGCGGAACGCGGCGAGTGGTCCGCCGATGGCGGCAGTCGCGACGGCGTCTCCGGCCACGCCTCCTGCCAGCGCGAGGCCTCCCGTCGACCGCTTGAACCTGATCTACCATGTCTACCCGGCCCGAGCCAATGACATCTGGTTGCGTAACGTACAGCAGTTACGTCGGCGGCTGCCCTTGTTCAATGGGCGGATGATCGTGGCCATCGCCACCGGCCCGCAATTGGTGCATCCCGACGAGGTGCAAGCGACATTCAATTGGCCGGGGGTCGAGTACCTGCTGGTACCCAATGATGCCGAGGTCGGCGAAGTGGCTTCGTTCCCCCGGCTGCTGGCCGCGATTCGCTCGAAAGATCCGCAGGAAGCCACGTTTTATGCGCATACCAAAGGCGCCAGCAACACGCGCGACGACGCCTGGGCCATCGAATGCTGGCGGAACGCGATGTACGCGGGTCTCTTGGATGACCCCCAGCGGGTGCGAGAGGCCTTGACGCAATTTGCGGCTGTGGGAGCCTGCAAGACGCTGCATCCGCACATGCTGGCCTTCCCCTCCCGCATTCCCTGGGGGCACTGGCACTTTGCCGGGACCTTCTTCTGGTTCCGCCACGATCGGATCTTCCGCGACTTCCGCTGGCCCTTCGTGCCCCACGATCGCTGGGGGGTGGAAGCCTGGCTGGGCGGCTTCCTGTCGGCGGACGAAGCGGTCAGCCTGATCCAGCCGTGGGGTGAAACCGATTACACCCGCAATGGCTATGAGCCCGGCGTCTGGGAAGCCTATCTGGGCACGTCCCGCCCCGGGAACGCGGACGCGACGGAACCGCGAATCTCGGTCGTCATCCCCTGCAAGGGACGGCTGAACCATCTCCGCCAAACCCTGCCCTACTGGCTGCAGCAGCAGTTTCGCCCGCACGAGATCCTGGTTGTCGATTACGGCTGCCCGGACGGCTGCGGCGACTGGGTCCAGCTGCATTATCCGGAAGTCCGCGTGGTCCGGGCCGACCAGGTCTCGGGTTTCAATGTCTGCCGCTGTCGCAATCTGGGTGCCGCACACGCTTCGGGCGACTATCTGGCCTTTGCCGATGCCGATTTCATCGCGCCCCCGGATTATCTGCAACGGATGGTCGCGCAGATCCGGGCGGGCAAGGATCTGATCTGCATCGCCCATTATGACAGTGGCCAAATGGGCTTGGACGGCACCTGTACCGTCGCGACCCGTCTGTACCGCCAGGTGCAAGGCTACGACGAAAGCCATCCGACGTACGGTTTTGACGATACCGACTTCTACCGGCGTTGCGAAGCCGCGGGAGCGACCCGGGGCTACCTGCACAACTGCCAATGCCTGCCCCACGACGACCGGCAGCGGATGCGGTTCTATCCGGAACAGGATAAGGCCGCGGCACTGGAACGCAGCGGAAGGTGGCTGGCCCAACAAGCAGCAGCGGATTCCGTCGATTCAATCGTGCGGGCAGTACCAGATGGCAGCGTGTGAGTGGTCCGCGAACACTTGGCCGGCCGGAATCTGGGCGGGCGTTTCCAGTAACTGCTGGATCGCCCGCTGCTTGTCTGCCCCGCACACCATCAAGATCACTTGTTCGGCACGCCGCAAGACGCCCGCCCCCACACTGATCCCTGGCAGGCCATCGGCTCGCTGCACGCGGAGCGCCGCGGCAGGGTGCTGGACATCCGCAGTGGAGAACAGACCCGCCACATGCCCGTCCGCTCCCAAGCCCAAGAGGGCCCAACGCAGCCGGCCGCCGCGAGCAAAAAAATCATCCAACTGGTCGCAAAATCGCTGCTCGGCCTGTTCCACCGTAAGCCGCGTATCGACACTCAACCGATGCTCCGGAGCGATCTCGCAGGACGCCAGCAGCGGTTGCAGCTGGCTCAGATTGTGTTGCGGCGAATCGGGCGGCACCCAACGCTCGTCGCTCAACACGATCCATCGCGGCGCCGGCGGAACCGGCAGCGGCGAACGACTCAAACGCTGATAAACCCCCAAAGGAGTGCGACCCCCGGTCAGCATCAACCCGATCGGCGGATCGCCAGCAGCGGACCAGGCCTCGCGCAACGCTCGCTCCACGCTCGATTCCAGTTCGTCTCGGCTGGCAAATTGTCGCAACTGCATGACCCTCTCCTCCTGCCTCGGGCTCGGTCCCGACTCAACCGCATCCGCGAGCATCCTCGGCCCATTGCAGCAACCGGAGCGCGGCCGCGGGCGGCGGTCCGCCAAACGGATAACCTTCCGGAGCCGCCGACTCGGACTCCAACGCGTGCAGCACCGGCGTGAACACATCCCAGGACGCCGCCAACTCCTCGCCACTGAGAAATAAACTCCGGTCTCCCCGCATCACTTCCAACAACAAACCCTCGTAAGCATCCGGAATGATGTGGTCGCGAAAAGCATCGCCGTAGGACAAATCCAGCTTGCGCTCCGCCAGCTTCAGCTCCAAACCCGGCAACTTGGTGGTCAGCGACAAGTGCATGCCTTCGTCCGGCTGGACACGTATCACCAATTCATTCGGAGCCGGTCGGTGCCCTGAGCGGTCGAACAGCCGGTGGGCCAGCGGGTGGAATCGCAGACGGAGCGTGGTGCACCGGCTGTCCAGCCCCTTGCCCGCACTCATGAAGAAAGGGACCCCCTGCCAGCGGGCGTTGTCGATCCGCAGCACCGCGGCCGCATACGTCTCGGTCCGCGAATCGTCCGGAACCGCCGGATCCTCCGTATAGCCGGGCACCTGCCGACCGTCCCACTCGGCGGCCACAAACTGGCCCGTCACCAAATCCGCCCGCGAGACGGGCGCTATCGAACGCAACAAGCGGACCTTCTCCCGCCGGATCGCCGACGCCTCCAGTTCGTCCGGCGGCTCCATCGCCAGCAACGCCACCATCTGCAGCAGATGGTTCTGCATCACGTCCCGGATGATTCCATAGCGATCGAAGTACCCCGCCCGTCCCGCCAGTGTCAGATTTTCCGCCCACGTCACCTGGACCGAGGCCAAATGCTGCCGATTCCATTGAGGCTCGAACACCGAATTGGCGAACCGCAGCACCAACAGGTTCTGAATCACCTCTTTGCCCAGATAGTGATCGATGCGGAAGATATCCGGCTCCTGAAACACCTGCCCCAGTGCCAGCGCCAGTTCGTCGGACGAAGGACGGTCCCGCCCAAAGGGCTTCTCGACCACCACCCGGGACCAGCCTTGACTCTCCTCGCCACAGGACACCAGCCCCGCATTGCCCAACGATTCGGCGGTGGTCACAAAAATCGACGGCGGGATCGCCAAGTAGTACAAACGGTTGACCTTGCCACGCGGCTCCAACTGCCGCATCCGCTGGTACAGGTCCAAGATCGAGTCCGTCGAGCCGTACTCGCCCGTCACATAATGGCATCGCGCAAGAAATGCCTCCATCTCCTCCGCACACGAAGCACCCGGTGCATAGCGGCAAGTCAGGTGTTCCGTGATCCGGCGACGAAACGCCGCATCGTCCAAATCGGTCCGCGCAAAACCGAACAGACGAACGTCGTCAGGCAACGCCCGCTGGCAGTACAGTGAAAACAACGCCGGAAAAATCTTTCGCCGGGCAAGATCACCCGAAGCACCAATCACCACCAGCGACAGCGGGTCCTGATTCGCATCCGTCATCATCAAATCCAACAGTTCTAACTAAAGAGGCCCACCTGCTGCGACGCCCACAACGCGGACTCTCACGCGGTCTTCACCACCTGCACGCTGGACGGGACGCTAACATAGGGAGCAATCTGGTCGCTCATCCCGCACTCCTCCAAGCTCTCATTGCGATGCACCCGCTCGTCCAACCCGATATGCCGGAACACATCGCCCCACGTCGCGTGGTTGCCAAACTGCTTGACCAACTCGTTCGTCACCGGCTGCTCGTCCAACTCCGGATGATCACGGACAAACTCGGCATACTCGTGCTCGGCGTGGTCCTCGAACATGGCATTAAAGTAGAACGCCGACTTCAGGCGGACAATCGCCAGGGTGCGGGCAAACATGGCGTACGAAATCGCCAGCAGCTTTGGCATGAAACGGTACCAGAATCCGCTCTCTTTGATCTGATCGTCACGAATCTTCTCGACCGCAATGATCAAATGCCAGAACTCGTTATCCTGCGAGAGACGTCCCAAGTGAACCAAGTGGATCCCCTCTTCCCGGATTTTTTCGTCCTGATATCCGAACGTAAGCCGCCAATAGGCCTTTAATTCCCAAGCCTGATACGGAATCCGGGCCAGGATCTCGATCAATTTGATCTTGGGGATCGTCATCGGCTTGCCGTAGACGAAGTTCATGAACCAGAAGAAGAACCGGGCGGACAGCGAATACTTCATTCTCGGGCGGGCCAACGTGGCCTCTTGCTCCGCCTTGTAATCCACGCCTTCCGGGTGCAATTGAGTCCCGCCAACATGCTGCATCATCCGCGTTCTCCACTCCCT
>SLMF01000486.1 GCA_007133715.1 Planctomycetaceae bacterium | reverse complement strand
CAAATGGGTTTGATTCCGGGCAATGCCGCCCTGGTCTTAGCCGGTTCCCGGTTGCCGTCGCTCCGCGAGCTGGCCGACCGCAATCTGTGGTGCCTGGTGGATGCGCCGTTGCTGATCGGGTTGTCGGTAGCCGCGCTGTTGCCGCTGCTGGTGCGGAGGATTCTCCGACGCCGGAAGTGGGTCGACGAGGACCTGCAAGAGTTATAAGAAACAGAACCGATGAGGAGACGGACTGTTGGGGGATTTTGGCTTGACCGCGCTGGGCATGGGCGCTGCCGCAGCACTGCTGGTGGGTTTTTCCAAAACAGGGATGCCGGGCGCTGCGATTCCCGCCGTAGCATTGATGGCCGACGCCTTTCCCGAACAGACGCGGCTCTCGGTCGGCGCCCTGTTGCCGATCCTGCTGGTCGGTGATCTCTTCGCATTGAGCTACTACCGCCGCCATGCCGATTGGGGGCGACTGATCGAACTGGTTCCCTACGTGCTGGCGGGAATGCTCCCGGGCTATTGGGTCTTGGCCACGCTCCCCGACGACAACCTGCGAAAACTACTGGGTGCTATCATTCTGGTCTTATTGGTGGTCCAGTTAGTTCGGCAGTGGTGTGGCTGGCAACCGTTGCCCAACCGCCGCTGGTTAGTAGGTACAACCGGCCTTCTGGCGGGGTTTGGCACCACGGTGGGCAATGCGGCCGGTCCGATCATGAGCATCTACATGGTCGGTCAGCGGTTGGAGAAACGGGAATTTTTGGGGACGGCTGCCTGGTTTTTTTTCATCGTCAATCTCAGCAAGATCCCGGGCTTTGTGCTGTTGGGTATGATCACCCGACGGACGCTGGTTTTCGATCTGATGGTGGTGCCGGTGGTTGTGATCGGTGCCGCGATGGGTGTGCTGGTGTTAAAACGTTTGCCGCAAGGCGTGTTCAACGGATTGGTACTGAGTTTGGCCGGCGTTGCCGCGGTGCGTTTGTTGTTTTTCTGAGTTCCGTAGGAGGGATTGGATGGGGACCGCAACTCCGTTTCACGATGCGACGCGTGTCTACGACGCCCTGATCGACTGGCCCAAACGGCTGGCTCACGAAGCCGATTTCTATCGGCGTATATTTTCCCGGAGGGGCGTTCAGCGGGTGGTGGATGTCGCCTGCGGGCCCGGCCATCACGCCGCCATGTTCCACCGCTGGGGGCATGTGGTACAGGGCTCCGACGTCAGCGACGAGATGATTGCTCAAGCGAAACAGCTTCACGGAACCCCTGCGGGTCTTGAGTGGTTGGTACGGAGCTTTGAGCAGCCGGTGGAAGCGGGGGAGCCCTTCGATGCGGCCCTTTGCGTCGGCAACTCCTTGGCTTTGGCTGCGGATCACCCCACGGTGGAGCTCGTGATTTCCCGCTTGGTCCAGGCCGTTCGGCAGGGCGGGGTGATCATCGTGCACGTATTGAACCTTTGGAGTCTCCCGGACGGGCCGTGTCGCTGGCAGAAAAAGGTGCGAATTTCAGGTCCCTCGGGGGATAGACTTGTAGTCAAAGGAGTGCATCGAGCGGGGACGCGCGGATTTGTCGACATATTAGTCAGTACGTGCAGCGCCTCGCCGACTCTGGAGAGCGAATCGATTCCCCTGATAGGGCTGGAATCGCGCGATTTGGAGCGATTTTTCATCCGTGCAGGCTGCCGGGAGCTGGAGATTCGGGGTGGATACCACGAACCGACCTATCAGCGGGAAACGAGTACCGACTTGATCGCGGTCGCGATACGTTGAACATCGGAAAAACACCGAAACCTTTGGCATGGCTGGGGGTTTGGCATCAGGGGGCGCTCTCGTTGCGAAGGCGGCCCACCTGCCGTTTAGGATCGTTATTTGTGTTGTAAGGGAAGCCTCTTGCTGCGACGGCGACCCGTCGGCAGTTGAGGCCCGCAGGAAGGCGGCGATTCGCCGAAATCCTTGCTGTGAGAACCTTTTGCGCATTTCGCGGTTGTGCATCGCGTATACTGTTTTAAGTCGCCCTGTTCGTGTCGCACCCGCCCAGATAGGGAAGTTGTCTCGTGTTGACTCAATCTGCTGCTCGACGCATCGTTTGGCCGTGGCTGGCCAGTCTGTTCGTTCTGGTTCCTCTCCTGCAAACAGTCGCTTCCGCCGCGGATCCGACCTTTGTCGGGGTGATTGCGCTGACCACCGACCCGGTCATCGCGAAACAATTGGGGCTCTCAGAAGACGTGCAAGCCCGACTGCGAGCTCTGATCGATCGTCGCGAGGATCAGGCCCTGGAAATTGTCCAACAGAACCGCGATTTGCCCCCCTCGCAACAGGTGGCACGGTTGGTGCCGTTTATGGAGGAATCCGAGCGGTTGGGGTTCCAGCTGTTGACTTTGTCTCAACGCGAACGGCTCCAACAGCTGCGCGTCGCGCGTACCGGAATGCTTGCCTTGAGGGAAGACAATCTCGCCCGTTCGTTGGGACTGACCAACGAACAGCGTGCAACGGTGAACGAGTTGTTGGAGCAGCGTTCTCGCGACTTAGCGCGGGGGGGTGAAGGCGAACAACGGATCATTCGCGCGCTGTACGAGCGCCGCTTGGTGGGTGTCCTGGACGACCAGCAGCGGGGCACCTGGGAGAAGCTGGCCGGCCTGTCCGACGCGGCTTCGCCGGAACCGCGAACGCCCGCTGCAGAACCCGATCCTTTCGTCGATGACCAACGGGGCCTACCGGCCCCGGGCGATTGGGACGCCGCGAGTCGCGATCGCAACGATCGGGATATGGCCGATTTCGATGCGGCGGACTTGGACGCGGCGGACTTGGACGCGGCGGACTTGGACGCGGCGGACTTGGACGTGGCGGACTTGGACGCGGCGGACTTGGACGTGGCGGACTTGGACGTGGCGGACTGGGATGGGGACGAGTGGCCAATCGATGGTGCGGACCTCGGGGACTCGGTCGCGGATGACCTCGATCTGGCGGACAGGGAGCCAGCCGATCCGGACGCAGCGGCTTGGGAAGACGAGCTGGCGGAGACCTTGCGTCCGGCGGAGGTCACACCCGAAAGAAGGCTGCCCGTCACTCCTGATCGGTTGCCCGGTCAAGAGGCTCCGCTCCGGCCGGAGCGTGTTGTTGACGACCGGTTGGCTGGCGAGGATCGGATACCGGATCGGGCGGTTGAACCGCGGGCACCGGTGGTGGACGACGGAAAGATTCGGTTCAGTTTTTATGCGACCCCCTGGCGTGAGGTACTGGAATGGTTTGCGGACCGGGCCGATCTTTCGCTGGTGGTCGAGGTGCTTCCGGTTGGCTCGTTCACGTACCGCGACGAGCGGGCTTATTCCGTGGATGAAGCCCTGGACGTGATGAACAGTTATCTGTTGACGCGGGGTTACACGCTGGTGCGGCGCCAGCGGCTGTTGCTGGTGATTGATTTGGAGAGTCCGATTCCGGACGAACTGGTGACGCTGGTCACGCTGGAGGAATTGGGCGAGCGGGGTCGTTACGAGTTAGTCAAATGTGTCTTCCCGTTGGCGCGGATGCAGGCGGACGAGGCGCGTTCGATGGTCCAGCCGTATTTGGGGCCGCACGGCAGTGTGATTGCTTTCCCGGCGGCTCGCCAGATCCTGGTGACCGAGACAGCGGGCAAGCTGCGTACGATTCGCGATTTGATCGAGCGGGTGGAGAATCCCGAATCAGCGGGTTTGGATCGGATCATCGACATCACGCTGGAACACGTGATGGCGGAGGAAGCGCTGATGATTGTGCGGCCGCTGTTGGGGCTGGACCAGGATCAGAACTCGAATCAGCAGATCAGTATCTCGGTGGATCCGCTGGGAATGCGGTTATTCGCCACGGGCGAGCAGGAGCAGCTGCAGTTATTGAAGGATATGATCCGGCGGATTGACCGCGAATCCGCGGCGTTGGCGGGCGAGTTGGAGGCGCCGGAAGAACTGACCCTGCAAACCTATTTTGTGCGGGCTGCCGATCCGCAGCTCGTTTTGCGAATCACGCAGACCTTGTTGGCCAATCTGCCGGGGGTGCGATTAGAAGTCGACACGACTTCGGGCAAACTGGTGGCCCTGGCACGTTCGTCCGAACACGCCTTGATTGCGGAAACTATCCGTCAGTTGGAAGGCCAGAGTCAGCGATTTGAGGTGCTGCAGCTGCAGCGGAGCGACCCGCAGTTGGTGGTCATGGCGATCAACAAGTTCTTCAATCTGTCGACCGATCCGGAGAACCGGCGGCCGGACGACCCGGTGGTCGATGGCGACCCGTTGTCGATGAAGCTTTGGGTGCGGGGCACCGAATCCCAGTTGGAGCAGATTCGCGACTTGGTGGACAAGCTGGAGGGATCGGCAGAGGAGCGTGAGGCGGGATCGATGGTACGCGTATTCCCCTTGTACGGGCCTGCTGCCCACTCTGCTTTGGAGACAGTCGAGCAGTTGTGGGGCCGGGAGAATCGGATCCGCATGGTAACGCCGTCCGCCCTGACCCCCTCGAACGTGCGTTTGCGGGCAGTCACGCCGCTGGATGAGGACGAAGAAGCAGCTGAAATCACGTTGCCGCTGGCACCTTCGGCGACCAGTCCGGCGATGCCGGCAGCTCGAGAGGTTCGGCCGGCAGGTCGCGTGGATGTTGAGGCGGAAAGGTGGTTGCCCCGCACCCCATCGCGACCGTTAGTACCCACGGCCCCGGCGGACCGTCCGGTGGGCGAGCGCTCGATTTCCGACCCGGATCGCGCTTCCCGGCCATCTTCTGGGGAGCCGGATTGGGAGGCCCCGTGGGAGCTGCGTTTTGTGAGTCAGCCCGCAGTTTCGACGGAAGCGGCGCCGTTGGAAGCGGCGCCGTTGGAAGCGGCACCGTTGGAGACACCACAGGTCGAGACGCCTGCGTTACGGCTCCCCAGCACCGCGGGGGATGCGGCCAGCGTCATTCGCGAGCGACGGCCGGGAGAAGCGGGCGAGCAAGCCGCGGCAGCGCACGAGGCCGAGGAAGAGCGGGCCAGTGACATTCGGGTCGCGGTGACACCGCAAGGGATCCTGATCTCGTCCGAGGATCCTCAAGCTTTGGAGGAATTCGAAGAACTCTTGCGGATGGTAACCGGCCCGGGAGCGATGGCACCCCAGCGGGATATCACGGTCTTTTATTTGAAGTATGCCCAAGCCGAGGTCGCCAGCTCGCTGGTCCAGGAGGTGATGGGAGGTGCCGGGGCAGCGGGCGGTGGTTCGCTGTTGGACGATGTCACCTCGAATCTTTTGGGCGGCGGTCTGATCGGGGGACTGCTGGGAGGTTTGGGAGGCGGAGGCGAGCCGACGCTGGTCCAGGGAACCGGCCCGGTGACGATCGTCCCCGATCCTCGGTTGAATGCGTTGATTGTCGAAGCGAACGAAGCCGACTTGCAGTTTGTCGAAGACCTGCTGCGGGTCATTGATCGGGAGAGCAGTGTCACGGACATCCAGACGTCAGGCGTCCCCCGTTTGATCCCGATCCTGTACAGTTCGGCGGAGGAGATTGCGGGAGTGGTTCGCCAGACGTTTGCCGATCGCATTGCCACGGCGGGGGGTCAGCAGCGGCAACCGTCGCCCGAGGACATCATTCGGGCGTTACGGGGTCAAGGCGGCCGGGGTGGTGACCGTGGCGGCGACAACCGGGGCGAGCAGCAGCGAATGACGATCAGTGTGGACGCCCGCAGCAATTCGCTGGTTGTGACGGCCCCGGAACCCCTATTTCGGCAGGTCGAGCAGTTAGTGGAGCAGATTGATGTGCCGGGCAGTCCGGACACGGACGTGGTGGTGGTTCAACCCTTGCGTCATTCGGACCCGGAGGTGGTCAAGCGGGCGTTGGGGACGATCATCAACAGCACGGCCACACGTCGCCCCACGACGAGTGGCCAGCAGCCGCAGCAGGCTGCGGGCGGTGGCGCCCCCACGGCGGACCAGATGCGTCAGCGGATGGAGTTTCTCCGCAGCATCCAGCAGGGGATGCAGGCGGGTGGCGGAGCGGGCGGTCGCGGTGGCGCGCCGGGTGGCGGCGCACCGACTGGGGGTGGTCGGATGGGAGGAGGTCGAGGCCGTTAAGGCGGTTGGGTGCCCTCGGCTCAGGAAGTCGAATCGGAGTCGAGGACGCGGCACAGCCGGGGGGGCGAACGCCCATTTCAAGGGGCACTCTTATTCTTGCTCGCCCCCGACAAAAGTCGATTTTCTCCGAAACTCTTCCAACCGGAGCGGGTTGAAAAGCGGGAGACCGTGTATCGCGCATTCTGCACGCGGCCACGATCTACCGAGAGGTGGCTGCGAAGCGATCGAAAGTTCTACAGATTTATCGGGTTGTGGGCAGGGCCCTGACGCCCGTTCCGGGAGGCTGGCGATGAGCAAGACGATCTTCGGAAAACGCTTGATTGGAGTGGGTTTTCTTTTGCCGATTGGGGCGATTTTGATGCTGGTGTTCGCGGCACGTCCCGTGGAGGCTCAAGATCCGACCGAATTCCTCAGGCGTTTGGACACCAATAATGATGGAATGATCGATCCCTCGGAGATGGAGGGCCGGATGGGCGGTTTTCTCCGCAGGATGGTTGAAAACAATCCGAATTTGGACGCATCTCGACCCATCCCGATTGAGCGGCTGTCGCAGGAGTTCACCCGGATGCGTGAGGAACGTGCGCAGGCTGGTGGACCGGGTGGCGGGGGGCAGCCCGGCGGTGGTTGGGGGCAGCCCGGTGGTGGGCCTCGTGGGGGACCTGGTGGCGGTGATCGTGGCGGTGATCGTGGTGGTGATCGTGGTGGTGATCGTGGCGGTGATCGTGGTGGTGACCGTGGCCGGGGTGAGGATCAAGGCTCGCGTGAGCAGCCGCAAGCGGCCGAGCGGACCGCCGCTCCGGCGGTGCCGCCGTTGGTGCCGGGCTTTGAAATCGAGCCGCAATCCCAGACGATCCCACCCGGATTTGGCGCGGAGGGTGAATTGTTCGCGATTCAGATCACCGACAGTGACCGTCAGCAGGCTGCGCGCGCGTTTGCCTTTTACGATCAGAACAACGATGGCGTGATTGATGCCGAGGAAATGCGACGGGGGCGGCGCGGTCAGGAGTTACTGCAATTCGATCGGAACCGGGACGGTGTGATCACGTTGGACGAGATGGAGTATCGGTATGCTCGTCGCCGGGTCGAGCGGGAGCAGGCGGAGCAGGCGGAGGCCAGTCCGCAGCGAGCGGAGCGGGGGGGAGACGAACGCCGGGGTCGCGAGCGTGGCGGCCGAGAACGTGACCGCGAGCCCGAACTCGAATCGCGTTTTGCTGGCCGCAATTCCTATCGCGTGATCCCCGTGGTCGAACGCTTGCCGGCCGGTATCCCGGACTGGTTTATTCGTAGCGATGCCGATGGGGACGGTCAGCTGACGATGCGCGAGTTTTCGTCGAGTTGGTCTGCCGCGGTCTGGGCGGACTTCAATCAATTTGACTTGAACCGGGACGGGTTGATCACGGTGGACGAGGTCTTGCGAGCCAAGCGGATGGGCGCAGTTCGCGGCAGTCCGGTTTCGGCGGCGACGGCCGAAGCTTCGCCGTCGGCAGGCGACGACTTTTCTCGCAGCCGCGAGAGTCTGGCATCGGCAACCGAAGCCCGTGCTCCCGAAGACGGTGCGGTGCGTCGTGATTCGATACAAGCTGCCGAGGCGGGTTCGGCAGCAGCTCGGCCTGCTGCGGCGGGCACCGAATCCTCGCCTGGCGGCCCGCCCATCGACCCTCAATATATGGATTATTTTCGCCAGTTGATCGCCCAATACGACACCAACGGAGATGGGGTGCTTACCGAAGATGAATGGGTAAGAATGTCGCGCAATCCCGAGGCGGCCGACGTCAACGGAGACGGTCGGATCACGGTCGAGGAGTACGCGCGCTGGGCGTTGCAACGCTAAGAGGCCTCACCGAACCGCGTCGGTCGCGGAGATCCCGACCCACATAGGCGGTTTTATGAGGGCCTTGGAGGCGTGCGGAACGGGTTGTCGGCGAAACGTGGCACGCGCTTCGTCCGATGTGGTTCGTGGTGAGAGTGGTACACCGGAATCGGACCCCGTGCCAGGGTTCGCT
>SLMF01000200.1 GCA_007133715.1 Planctomycetaceae bacterium | reverse complement strand
TTCTCTTTTTCGCTTTCTTGCAGCACCTCTTCGCGTTTGGCGCCCATCAGGACCCGGTCGCGGGCGTAGTCAAAGTCGCTCATATCGACTTTCTTTTTATCGCGGCGGGCGGCCCACAAGGCGGCTTCGTTGACAATGTTGCGGATATCGGCCCCGGTCAGTCCGACGGTGGCGGCGGCCAAGCGGTGCAGATCGACATCGCGGTCCAAGGGCACATCGCGTACGTGGACTTTGAAGATTTCGACCCGGCCCCGCAACGTCGGCCGACTGACCGTGATGTGCCGATCGAACCGCCCGGGTCGCAGGAGAGCCGGGTCCAACACGTCCGGACGGTTGGTTGCGGCCAGCACGATGACCGAATCGTTCTGCGAAAAACCGTCCATTTCGCTGAGGATCTGGTTCAACGTCTGCTCCCGCTCGTCATGCCCGCCGCCCACACCGGCGCCCCGCTGCCGCCCGACCGCATCGATCTCGTCGACGAAGATAATCGAAGGGGCCGTGTCCTTGGCGTTTTTGAACAGATCGCGGACCCGGCTGGCGCCGACGCCGACAAACATCTGGATGAATTCGCTGGCGCTGACGGAGAAATACGGCACCTCGGCTTCGCCCGCCACCGCCCGTGCCAGCATCGTCTTTCCGGTCCCCGGGGGGCCGTTCAGCAACACCCCTTTCGGAACTCGGCCGCCCAGCCGCTGGAACTTCTCGGGATTCTTCAGGTAGTCCACCACTTCCTGCAAGTCCGCTTTGACACCCTCGAGACCGGCGACATCCCGAAACGTGATCGTCTGCTCGGACGGCTCGTACCGCTTGGCCGGACTCTTGCTGAAACCGGTCAGGAATCCCCCACCCATCATCTGGTCCCGAGATCGACGGTAGGAAACCCAAATGTACAACAGCAGGGCCGCCGGCAGAAAAATGGCAATCAACCAAATGGTCATCATCAGATTGTCACCGGTCGCCTTGAAGCTGACCTGCACGTCGTGCTCGCGGAGCAGCGCCATCAGCTGCTCGCGCCCCGCATCGCCCCGCGGCAAATGAGCTTGGAAACGCGGCTGCAACGGACGAGCTGCCACCTCCTCGTCCGGCTGCGCCGGGTCCGGCGGAGCCAGTGGCGGCTCCCGAAATTGACCGGTGATCGCCGCGTCGGCAATCACCACCGAAATCACATTGTCGGCTTGGATCTGCTGCTCCAGAAAACTGTACGCAATGGTCGACGTGTCGCGACGGAACACCAAGTGGACCATCACCGCCACCATCAACAACAAAGCCAACAGCATCCAGAAATTGGGAGCGCGCGGTGCGGGACCGTCTTGCGATTCCCGCGACCGATTACTTCCGTTGTTCTCCGTGGACAAAGCTCAGACCCCTGTCAGATTCGTCAGAAGAGCTGGTACCGCCAAACGGCAGGTACACCGAAAAAACGTTCGCCAGCTGGTCAGTCCTGCTCGCGGCCTCCCCCCCCCGCACGCTTACTTCTCTTCCTCCGCATAGCGGGCAAAGGCTTCCGCCACCCGGCCCTGCTGGTGATCGCCTTCGTGAATCAAGAGACGATAATGGAGCGTGAAGGATTCACCAGGCTGCAGAGAATGATCCCCCGCACCGGCAGGCGCATCCGTAAAGTCTGCGACGCCGAAAGGATTCGCTGCAAACAGGCCGTAATTCCGTACATGCCAGTAAGTGGGAAAGCGGAAACTGCGGGGATGGTTCAGGATCGCAACTCCCACCACCCGATCGCCGACCGGTCCGTGGTAGTCGCACCAAGCCGCCCGCTGTGCCCAGGCCGCGGCGTCCGTCTGTCCCTCGCTGTTGACGATCCGGCCGCCCAACTTGGAATCGACCTTCATCGTACCCGCTACCCGGACCCCGAAACTCCCCTCCTTCGTGTCGCCAAAGGTGACTTCGCCGTCGCTGGCCGTGATCGTCAGGTCCATATCGATCCAGACGTGCTGGTCATCGGCCCCGAACCGAAAAGACCGCCGATCGCGGCACAAACGGTTGCCATCCGGGCAGATCCAATCGTTTCGCGTGACGATCCGCGGGTCATCTCCCCCTTGAACCTGGACAAATTCGCGGTGGACGATTCGGCCCGCCCCCGCCGCTTCGTGCCAAAAACTGACTCCGTTGACGTCCCCGTGGGTGAACCACAGGGATCGCTGGTGCCGATGGTCCGTTCGTTCGTGGGGAAGCGCGTCGGCCATCGGGAAACGGCGGGTCAACTCGGTTCCCTGCGACCCGATCAAGGGCCAAAAGATGGGCTTGTTGCCGGATTGGATCAGGTAACGGGTGAACAACTCCCCATCCAGATTCACCGTCACGCCCTCAGCGTCCTGCAACAACTCGAACCGCTCGGCTCCCACCGCAGCGGGGGCCAGCATCAGCAGGCACGAGGAGATCAGGCTGGTCGTACGTATCATGGCAGTTCGTTCCTTTGAGAGTTGCAAAAGGGGGTTACCGTTTCGCTTCGCCCCTCCATGTTAGTCGCCAGGAACCTTCTCTGCCACCGCGGACCCGGGATAACCCGGAAAAAAACACCCGCTTGCCGAGGCATTCGGGTCAGGAGCAACCCATACTATTGCCACAATTGTGACAAAGGTAGCAGTTGCCGTTGCGGACAGTAATCGCACCGCAGTTGTCACAGGCGGGGGCGTCACTCTGAAAACGGGCGAACTGGTTACTGCGGTCGGAGTGTGGTGTTTCACTTTCGGTCCTATAGGACACCCCCGCTCGGGCGAGCAATTCGATATCAACCCCCGTCGGTTTTCCCCCTTCGTGCCCCTTGCCATTGACCGGTTCGGCCGCCGGTGCCGCTTCCAGCCGTACCCCCTGGCCTGCCGATTCGACTACCGCCCCTTCGGATTCCTCTACCGCGTCTGCCTCCTCTTTGAAGGGCAACCCCTGACTGGCCTCGCGATAACCGTTCAAGAAGGCCATTCCCATCCAGCGGAAGATGTAGTCCACCACGCTCTTGGCGATCCGAATATCGGGGTTCGAGGTGTGCCCCATCGGGTCGAAACGGGTGTGCGAGAACTTGTTGACCAGCACTTCCAGCGGCACCCCGTACTGCAGACTCATTGAAATGGCCGTGCCGAAACAGTCCATCAGGCCGCCGATCGTACTGCCTTCCTTGGCCATCGTGATGAACAACTCGCCCGGGCGCCCGTCCGGATACAGTCCGACGTTGATGTAGCCCTCGTGGCCGCCCACATTGAATTTATGGGTGATCGACTGGCGCGTATCCGGCAACCGCTCGCGCCGCGGCCGGTAGACGATCACCTCCTTCTCGCGGACACCCGACTCCTTGTCGCCCTCGTGCTTGGTGGACAGCGGTTGGCTCTGTTTCGAACCATCGCGGTAGATGGCCAGGGCCTTCAGCCCCATCTCCCACCCCCAGACGTAGGTTTCGGCGATGTCTTCCGGCGTGGCTTCGGCGGGCATGTTCACCGTTTTGGAAATCGCGCCCGAGAGGAACGGCTGGGCGGCAGCCATCATCCGCACGTGCGCCCGCCAGGGGATGCTCCGTGAGCCGTTGGCGGGCGTGAAGGCACAATCGAAGACCGGCAAATGCTCGTCGGCCAACTCCGGCGCGCCCTCGATCGTGTCCTGCTGGTCAATGTAATCCAGAATCGTCCGGATCTGCCGCTCCGTGTAACCCAGGACCCCCAGTGCCAGCGGAACCGTCTTGTTGATGATCTTCAACATCCCGCCCCCGGCCAGCTGCTTGTACTTGACCAAGGCAATGTCCGGCTCGATGCCCGTCGTGTCGCAGTCCATCATGAAACTGATCGTCCCGGTGGGAGCCAGCACGGTGGCCTGGGCATTGCGGAAACCGTTCCGCCGCCCCCACAGCAGCACCTGATCCCACAGACGACGAGCCGCCTCCTTCAAACGCCGCGGGCCCGCTTCGTCAATCTGCTCGACCGCGTCCCGGTGCATCTGCATCACCCGCAACATCGGCTGGCGATTGTCCCGATACGCGGCAAACGGCTCCAACACCCCCGCCAATTCCGCACTCGCCCGGTTCGCCGCGCCATGCAGCAAAGCCGTGATCGAACCGCACATCCCGTACGCCGCCTCCGAATCGTACGGAATCCCCGAAGTCATGATCAGACTGCCCAGATTGGAATAACCCAGCCCTAACGGGCGGTATGAATGGCTGTTCCGGGCAATCCGATCCGTCGGGTAGCTCGCATGATCCACCAAAATCTCTTGCGCAATAAAGAACAACCGGCACGCCGCGGTGAACCGCTCCGCATCGAACTGCCCCTCCGTGTCCCGGAATTTCATCAAATTGATGCTCGCCAAATTACAGGCGGTGTCATCCAGAAACATGTACTCGCTGCAGGGGTTGCTGGCATTGATCCGCCCGGAATTCGGGCAGGTGTGCCAGCGGTTGATCGTCGTGTCGTACTGCACCCCCGGATCACCACAGTGCCAAGCACATTCGGCCATTCGCGTCAACAGATGGCGCGCCTCGTAGACCGGAGCCGTCCCGCTGGCCAAGGGCGAAACCCAGCGGGTGGACCAGTTCTCGCCCCGCTGAACCGCCCGCATGAACTCGTCCGTGAGGCGAACCGACAAATTGGCGTTCTGGAACAGCACCGAACTGTAGGCCTCGCCATTGAAATTCGACTCGTAACGCCCGCTTTCAATCAACGTGTGCGCCTTCTGCTCCTCCTTCCACTTGCACTCGATGAACTCGAGAATATCCGGATGCCAGACCTTCAGCGACTGCATCTTGGCCGCTCGCCGGGTCTTGCCGCCCGATTTCACCACCGCCGCAATCTGGTCGTAGACTCGCATGAACGACAGTGGTCCGGACGGACGCCCACCCCCCGACAGCTTCTCGCGACACGAACGCAACGTCGACAAATCGGTCCCCGTGCCCGAGCCGAACTTGAACAACATGGCTTCGCTGGTGGCCAGCCGCATGATGTCTTCCATGTTGTCGTCGACGCTTTGAATGAAGCAGGCCGAACCCTGCGGAAACTCGTAAGGATTCTCGGGCTGAACCACTCGGTCCGTCTGGGGGTCGTAATGCCAGTTGCACTTGTCACCCGTCACGCCGTATTGCTGGGTTAACCCGACATTGAACCAGACCGGCGAATTGAACGCCCCGTATTGGTGGAGACATAACCACGTCAATTCGCGATAAAACCGTTCGCCGTCCTCGTCCGTGGCAAAGTAACCGTCCGCTTTGCCCCAATCGGTCAGCGTTCGCGTGACGCGGTGAATCAAAGCCCGCACGCTGCGCTCCCGCTCGGACGTCCCGTTCTCGCCATAAAAATACTTGCTGGCGACCACATTGGTGGACAACGGGCTCCAAGTCGCGGGGATTTCACAATCCCGCTGCTCGAACAGCAGATCGCCGTTCTCGTCCTTGATCGTCGCCGAACGCAGTTCCCACTCGACCGTGTCGAAGGGATCCGCAACCTCCGGCGGGCAGAACAAAGGCTCGATCCGCAACCCCGGGGTGCTCTGCGAAGACTCGTGCATTGATTCGGTGGACCGTTCCGCAAGCGTGGCCATGGTCAGCTCCTTCTGTTGGCGTTCTCTGCTAGCATTCTCACTTCGCTGCTCGTCGAATCAACCCGCAATCTGTACGGAAGTACAGTATCTGTTTCGGCGAAAAACGGCGGACAAGCGAAGACCTTTTGAAGATGACGTAGAAACGAGCTGGTCAGAAAAACCAGCTCGAAAATGCAGATTTTATGCTACATGTTGTAGTTGCGTGCGAGGCCGACCACAACATGTTGCGATGAGGGGCAGTTTAACCGATTCCCAAATCGAGTCAATCAGCTTGCCGAAAAGATTTCGAAAAAGGTGGTTCGGGGGAGCGTGCGACGGGCTCCCCCCGACGCCGCTTACCCGGAGAAACCCGAGTCTTATCGCCGCTTCTCCGCCGCTTCGGTTTTCCAAAAAAAATATCAAGGCTGCCGATCGTGTGGATTGGTCCTGTTTTGACGGCGCCGCAAAGCTGCCATGATCAGCCGGATTGCGGCTGCCGAGTCGCGGACGGCGTCGGGGAAACGACGCGACGCGGACGCCTCCGCCGCCCGCTGGCGAAGCGATTCGACTTGTTCCCAAGCGACCGCCCGATCCGACTCGCGAGCTGCCGCATCCAGTTCGTCCAGGGTCTTCGTCAAGGCTTGTACCAAACTGTCCCCCTGCTGGCAGTCGCATTGGGCGTAGGGACCGTGACTTGGCGGACGCTTGTCGCCCAAGTTCCCCCGCCCAACCCGCCTTTGTCGAAAGCAGAACCAGCCTGCCGCAAACAAGGCTCCCAAACCGGCCACGGCCAGAAAAGCAGCCGGGAACACTTGCTCGGCCATCCACAACAAGCACGCGATCAGTATCGCGACACCCGCCAAAAGAAGTGAAAGCGTGCTGCTGGGTGGTAGTTCTTTGTACCCGGGCGACCGGCGTCCGGTGTCCCCGCTGCCCTCCGCAAGTACCCAATCGTCCCGGACTTTGACCACCACCACGGTGATGTTGTCGGGCCCGCCACGCAGATCGGCCAGATCGATCAGCGTGCGACAGGCTTCGTCCACCGACAAATGGGCCAGCAGATCGGCCAACTCCTGGTCGCTGACCTGCCCGGTCAGCCCGTCGGTGCAGAGCAAGAACGTATCACCGGGCTGCAGCCCGTACGGTCCCTCCAGATCCACCTGGACCTCGGCATTGGGTCCCAGGGAACGCGTGATCACGTTTTTGGGGATCGAGCGGGCCAGTTCGGAATCCTTGTCGAAGCGTCCCAGACGTCGCAATTCCCACACCAGACTGTGATCAAAGGTTAACTGCTGCAGTTTTTGGTGGCGGATACGGTAAATACGGCTGTCACCAACATGCCCCACATAGGCCCCTTCGGGAAGTACGGCCAGCACGCTGACCGTCGTTCCCATACCTCGAAAGTCAGGGTTCGCTGTGCCCCGTCGATGGATTTCGGTGTTCGCGTCGACGATCGCTCGCTGCAAAGCCTCCGGGGCCGCAGCGTCCCGGTACAGGTGATAAAGATGAGGTATATTGCTGGCAGCCAATTTACTGGCGAGTTCGCCGGCCGCGTGCGCGCCCATGCCGTCAGCCACCAGAAACAAATGACCTCGTGCCTGCCAGCAAGCCGCATCTTCGGCCAAGACCACATTGAAGGCATCTTGATTGTTCGGCCGCCGCATCCCCACGTCGCTGCTTGCGGCGTACTCGAGAGGACTGGCGAAATCTGGCGACGAATCAGGCATCGGCTAAGTTCATCAAAATGATCTGGTATCCGCGAACCGGGCCCATTATACTCCTCCGCGCGCCGGTTTCGAACGACCGGACCCGGGACTTGTCCAAAAATTGACCGCCTCGCCTCCTCCTATCCGGCAGGTTGCTCGTGATCGCTCTGTCGCCGAAAACCAGCTTACCCCATCATCGGTTCCTGCTGTATGGGGCGATTCTGTTGGTGTGCTGCCTGCCGGGTTGCGTGCGACGACGCATGACGGTCCACAGCAACCCGTCCGGTGCGGCAGTGTACGTGGATGACCAGCAGGTGGGAACCACCCCGGTTTCCACGGATTTTACCTATTATGGCACGCGTAAGATCCAGCTGATCAAAGACGGCTACGAAACCCTGACGGTCCAACAGCAGTTCCACGCTCCCTGGTACCAGTGGCCGCCGCTGGACTTTTTCAGCGAGAATCTCTCGCCTTGGAAGCATCGCGACGATCATTTATTGAATTTCCAATTGGAACCGCAGCAGATCCCGACCGGCGAAGAACTTCTGGACCGGGCCCAAGAGCTCCGAGACACTTCGTCTCGGGGGTACGCGGTGGCTGTACCCAGCCAGTTCGGCCCGTCCCCCGCGGCAGCTGCCAGCCCGGCGAGCGGCGCGCCCTACAACCCGCCGCCGCTGTTGCCAACCCCGCCACCCCAATTGGAATTTCCCGACTCGCCCCGTTCGCCCGGCTTCTGACGCGGCTCCGCCGACTCCCGCCGAATCAATCCGAATCGATCCGGATCAGTTCCTCGGTCTCCCCGTCACGGTCGAACCGAGCAGCCAAGAACTCGTTGTTCAAATTCTGTCCCAGCACGGTGCGATTGCCGGCCGCGGCCAG